>NZ_JAPEHY010000032.1:0-61046 GCF_028823715.1 Shewanella sp. K8 | reverse complement strand
TTGCTCTTGGTTTAAATGCGATTGACTCGAATGTCTGTTGAATGTCCGTTTAGCCGAATTGCACCAAAAGCCATTGGCCTGCTCTCTGGCTCTCAATCAACTATTTACACTGTCAGTTGACGTCCCCGCCAGAAAACACCCCAATGGCAAACAGCCACCGCAAGGCGGTGGCTGACACACACTATCAGGCTTCGATGGGCTTGCGCCAGTCATCCGCACCTGAAGTACCGGCACTCACGTGGTCCCAGTCTATCTTGCGATAGGCCATTGACACCTCAACCAATTGAGTGAAATCCGCCTTGTTCGGGTCCTGGCAGTGTGGCATGTGGCAGTTGATGTCCACTATCGTCGCACCTTCAAGCTTGGTGGTGAAGAAGTGCTCCTGCTTGCCCTCGATAGAGGTGCGGTACCACTTCAGCTCAACCTTGTTCAGCTTCTCACCGGATGACAGCGAGTTGTACATCAAAGGCACCGCCTTGTTCAGCGCCACGGTGAACTTGAACGGCTTGTGCACCCGTTGACCCGAAGGCATACCTGACTGTGGGTCGGTCGGCACTGTCACCACATGGTTGAATTCCTGAACCAGCATCTCGTCTTCATGACCTTCCACAAAGATGTCGCCCACTGACTCGGCCGTAAACGCGCCTGCAGTGATGTTGCCCTGGGTTTGACCTTCGATGGAGATATAACATGGTGTTGGCATGGTTAATTCCTTTTACTGTTGAATGAGTGATAAAACCTCATCACCCAATGCCAGAAGCATGCCAAATCGTAAGCCACTGTTTTACAACAACATCCAAACCCACTCCCACTCACCGGGCAATTTCTTGCCCGAACCCGGGCAATTTTTTGCTCGCCGGGCAACTTCTTGCCCGAAGAGAGTTGCCTGAAAGAGTTGCCCGAAAGGGATGCTCGAAAAGAGTGGCCCAAGGAATAAGCGGAAGTCGATTGGATTTTGTGTACCAATAACGCGTAATTCGATAAGAAAATGAATGGATAAAAAAACAGCAAGCCTTAGCTTGCTGTCTCAATTATCTCTACGAATCGCTTGAATGAGAGTCGCTTAAACGGAATTTCAAGCGGCGCAGGCGATACCTGGATCGGAAAGCAACATAACGGCGCTGCGTCCCAGGAGATCGTTGATCATCTGCTCGCCCTTTTCACCCAGCTCTATCTGGGCATTTTCCCTGGCCATGGCCACGGCGCGAAACAGGGTAATCTCAGGATTGTTGTGTCCGCAGAGACTAAAGAAGAGTCTCAATACTGCCCTGTGCTCTGCTTGTTGCAGCGCCTGCATCCAGGATTTTTCGAGTGCTTCAACACTGGAAAAATCCAGAGCGGCCAAAAACAGCCGACCAATGCGCACATCCAACCTGGCAAGAAAATCGATTTTGCGCGGAAAATGGTGACTGATCCCCGTGCGGCTAATCCCCGTTGCTTCTGAAAGAGTTGTGTAAGACATAGCCTCAAAACCAATAGTTAAGATTTGTTTGAGAGCTTCGTCCATAATCTGATTGATAGTCAGCTCAGTCTGAGCCTTTGAACGCTTGGCCATTCTTGTCTGCCTCTTATCCCCGTTGTTTTTATTGCCAACGAGCTTATCAAAGGCATAGAGAGAATACTGCCAAAAAGAGGGGTGTTAACAGCGTTTTTCACTTTTGTTCAGCAAGGGTTCAGCTAGGACAGCTGAAAAAAAGCCTTATTTGTCACATTATTGCAACATTTTTTCTTTAACCAACCAACGATTGGCTATTTCAGTTCCCACCAACTGTTTCAGGGTGGGTTGCAGCACTTTGCCCAGTTGCTCACGACGCCAAAACATATAGCCAGGAAGGGTTTGCCGACCAGCCCGGTTAAAGAGATGCTGCAGCAAGCTGGAAAACTCTGCCACTTCACCTGGAGAATAATGGCGGATCTCTGGATAAAAACCGAGCACAAATGTAGCAAAATCAGCAAATTCCGCGATTTGTTTTAGATCATACTTATTTAACACTTGTATCAGGTAAAGTGGGCTCCAATGTGACAAATTGCCGATATCGGAAAATACTGCCAGGTTGCGACGGTGGTATTGTTGCCACACAAGTTCCAGACTGTTCCATTCTTTAGCACAACGCCAAGCGAGATAAGTATCAGCCAACCACTCGTGGTCCAATTCAGACAACTCGGCAGGCAGAATGTTTCCCTGCAAGCGCTTTACTTCCAGATGCCCTAATTCATGCCACAGGGTTAGTTGCGGCTGATATTGCAACAAGAGTTCATGGTTTTGGCCGTTCCAGATAGCACTTTGACTTTGAGGGAGATAGTGCGGTGCCCAGAGAACCATACCGGCAACGCTATCATCTTCGACGGGCAGAGACATGGCACCTCTCATTCCCAGTGCATCGAAGAAAGCCTTTTGAGACAGGGGCAGTTGTTGTTTGACTCTATCGGGGAGTTGTTGCAGACACAGTGACAGTTCCGATGGCGGGCATATCAAGGCTTGTTTTGGACCTACATCAGCCCAAAACAAGCTTCCCGATAGCAACACCGCCATCAACATCAGGGCTTGGCCATAATATTCTGAATAATGGCGGTAGTGGAGATACCATCTTCGAACCCCAGCACCTTGACACTGCCACCGGCGGCGATCACTTCTTCACCTCCGGCTATCTCCTCCACCCGGTAGTCGCCCCCCTTGACCAGGAGGTCCGGCAGCAATCTAGAGATCACTCGCTGCGGTGTATCTTCACTGAAAGGCACCACCCAATCGACAGCGGCCAGCCCCGCCAGTACTGCCATTCGCCGCTCAAGGCTATTGACCGGACGCCCCTCGCCCTTGAGCCGTTTAACCGAAGCGTCATCATTGACCGCCACAATCAATCTATCGCCCAAGGCACGGGCTTCTTTGAGGTAACTGACGTGCCCGGCATGGAGTATGTCAAAGCAACCATTGGTCATCACCACCCGCTCACCTCTGAGCTTGGCTTGCTGCATGGCGTACAGCAGTTGATCTTCGCTGACCACACCAAAGCCTGACTCTCCCTGATGTTGAGCCAGGGCCTCGATGAGTTCAATGCGGCTGACGGTGGAAGTGCCCAGTTTACCAACCACCACACCGGCGGCGGTATTGGCAATGGCACAGGCTTGTGGCAGGTCGCTGCCGGCCGCCAAAGCTGTGGCGAGCGCCGAGATCACAGTATCTCCGGCGCCGGTCACATCATAGACTTCCCGTGCCACAGTAGGAATATGCAGCTCATCCCCTTCGCTGGTGATCAGTGTCATGCCCTTTTCAGAGCGGGTAACCAGAATCGCTCCCAGTTGATGCTTGCTAATCAAGGCCTGGGCCTTGGCCACCAGATCGGCTTCCGAGCTGACAGTACCCACCACAGCCTCAAACTCACTCATGTTGGGAGTAATTAAACTGGCACCGGCATAACGGCCGAAATCGCTGCCCTTGGGGTCCACCAAGACACTGATCCCCTTGGCTCTGGCCTTGGCGATAAAGGCCTGAGGCTCAAAGATGGCCCCCTTGGCATAGTCAGACAGCACCAGCACCTTGCAATCGTCCAGTAGAGCTTCGCTCTGCGCCAATAGCGCCTGGCTCTGCTCTTGGGCAAAGGTCTCTTCGAAATCCAAGCGAATAAGCTGTTGGTTACGACTCAGTACCCGCAGTTTGGTGATTGTGGGTTTATCTTCAACCGTCAGCCACTTAGGCTCCACACCTAGAGTACTGACACCTGTATTCAGGGCCGATGCGGCTTCATCGGCTCCGACAATACCGGCCAGTTGCACCGAACCGCCCAGCGCCGCGATATTCAGCGCCACGTTGGCTGCTCCGCCGGGCCTATCCTCTATCTGATTGATACGCACCACAGGTACAGGCGCCTCGGGTGAAATACGGCCGGTTGGGCCAACCCAGTAACGGTCGAGCATCACATCACCAACCACCAGAACCTTGGCTTTTTCAAATGGGGGCAGAGTTACCTTCATAACGGACTTGTCTTATTAGGCAAAATAAACCCCGATTGTACCTAATTTTCACACTGAATTGGGTTAGAATATGCGGTAATTTTTCCTGTAAACGGGTTTATCGTTTTGGTAGAGAAAGCACAATTTTCCGCTCACTTGTATCACCCTAAATTCTGGTTGCTGTGGCTGGCTGTCGGTCTGGCCAGGCTGACCCTCCTGCTGCCTCTCAAGTGGCAGATGAAGCTTGGCAGTGGCATAGGTCTGCTGGCAATGAAGCTGGCCGGAAGCCGGGTTAACACCGCCAAACGCAACCTGGAGTTGTGTTTTCCACAAATGAGTGAGGCCGAGCGAGAGACGCTGCTCAGACGTAATTTCCAGGAAACCGGCAAAGCAATTTTCGATACCATCAATGCCTGGTGGTGGAGCAACGACAAAGTGCAGAAGCACATGCAGATAAAGGGCCAGGAGCATGTGGAGCAGACACTGGCCGCCGGTCAGGGGGTTATTCTGTTTGCGGTTCACTGCTTGCCGCTGGAAATGGGTGCAAGAATATTTGGCCAATTTCAGCCCGGGGTTGGTGTGTACCGCCCCCACAACAACCCTGTAATGGAATATCTGCAGGTGAAGGGCCGTTTGCGTTCAAACAAGGCGCTGGTTCCCAAGCGGGATCTCAGGCAGATGGTGCGTTGCCTGCGTAACCCTGATGTCATTTGGTACACAGCAGATCAGGACTTTGGCCGCTCCAGCGCCATCTTTATCCCCTTCTTCGCCGTTCCCGATGCTGCCACCATCACCGGCGGCACCACCTTGGCCAAGCTGGGTAAAGCCAAAGTGCTGCCCTTCTTTGTTGAGCGCAACACCGACGATACGGGTTACAACATAGAGATCCAGGCGCCGCTGGATAACTTCCCCGGCGAAAATGAGGTGGAAGACGCCAAACGCGGTAACGGCATTGTCGAGCAGTTGATCAGCCGTAACCCGGCGCAGTACATGTGGCTGCACCGCAGGTTCAAGACCCGCCCCAATGAGAGTGATCCCTCGCTCTATTGAGAAAGTAGCCGTAAAAATGCCGACTCAAGGTCGGCATTTCTTCGTTCTTCGCTTTTTTCAGTCTTCAGAGGGCAATCTCAAACCAACCCGGCTGACTGTCCCTTCCTGCACCTCGGCGACTATCCAGTCCAGCCCTTGCCAGAGGAATTGATCCCCCACTACAGGGTGACTACCGAGTTGCTGTAGCAGTAAGTCGGCAACCCGCATCTGCTCATATTCGGGTTCCAGCTGCATGCCGTAAATCGGTGCCATATCGGCCAGCATCACATCCACTGAAATAAAGAAGTCACCAAAGAAGCGGGGCGCCTCGCGTTTTTCTGGCGCCTCACTGAACAGCTGACTCAGAGGCTCTAAATCGTCCTCTTGCCCCAGCACACAAAGAATGTCATCGGCCATCAGCCTGGTACTCCCCGAAGGGTGCAACAGTTCGTTATTGCGAAATACCGCAGCAATCCGGGTTCCCGCCGGCATGGCAAGACGCCTCAGAGGCTCACCGATACACCATTTGTTTTCACTGAGGCGATAGACAAATATCTCCCATTCACTGGTGGGATAAATTTCCACCCCGGCGCGGGAAATAGGTGCCGGTTTGGGTGGCAACTCCACCTTGGCCAGCTGCGCCGCCTTGGACAAGGTACTGCCCTGCAGCAGCAAGGAAACCATCACCACGAAGAAGGCCAGGTTGAAGTAAAGCTGCGCTTGTGGCAGCCCCGCCATCATGGGAAATACCGCCAGAATAATGGGCACTGCGCCGCGCAGCCCGACCCAGGAGATAAACCATCTATCTCTGTCATGGAAGCTGCGAAACGGTAGCAAACTGAGCCAAACCGCAATCGGCCGCGCCAGAAAGATCATCCCGAACGCCAGTGCCAAACCCGGTAAGGCGATATCTTTCAGATCCGATGGCGTCAGCAAGAGTCCCAGTACCAGGAACATGCCTATCTGACTGAGCCAAGTCATACCATCGAGCACGTTGAGAATCGAGTGTTTGCCACGGGTCGCCTTGTTACCGAGAAATAGACCCACCAGATAAATAGACAGAATACCACTGCCTCCCAGGGCATTGGAGATGGCGAAGATCATCAGTCCGCCACTCAGCACCAAAATGGAGTAGAGGCCTTCCGGCAATTGATTGCGATTGATAACCTGCCACAACAGCCAACCGCCGCCGACACCGAGGATCCCGCCCAGGCCAAACTGTTTGATAAAGCTCAGTGCCAGATAGCTGCCCGATAGTTCATCGCCACTACTGCCGAGAATGGCAATCAGAGTCACGGTCAAAAACACAGCCATGGGGTCGTTACAACCGGATTCGATTTCCAGTGTCGAACCGACACGCTCATTCACGTTTTTGCCCTTGAGCAGGCTAAATACCGCCGCGGCATCGGTCGAACCGACAATGGCTCCCACCAACATGCCCTGGAGTAAGTTGAGATCGAATAACCAGGCAGCCAACAAACCTGTCAATGTGGTGGTTAACGCCACTCCAAAAGTGGCCAATGACAAGGCCGGCCACAATGCCACCCTGAAACTGGCAACCCGGGTACGCATGCCACCATCGAGCAGAATAACCGCCAGAGCCAGGTTACTGACCAGATAAGCAACTGAATAGTCATTGAATACTATGCCGCCTGGGCCATCTTCACCGGCAAAGATACCCACCGCCAGAAATACCACCAAAATAGGAATACCGAGTCGCGAAGACAATGGGCTGAGCAGCACGCTGACTGCAATAAGCAAGGCCCCGACAAGGAAAAAGCTGTTGATGATATCTGCGTTCAAATGACCCTCCAGTTGAAAATGCGGGGAAGCTAATAAAAGAGAAACCTGGCTCTAACGAGACTCCGGAAAACACGTGGGTTACAGACGGGATTATATCATTAATTCGGGTTATTTTTCAGTAGAAACAGTTGACTTATTTTTACTGCCAGCGAAAAAGACCAGTAAAAGAAGCTAGGTAAACCCTTAAAAAATGGAAAATTTACCTATAAAACATCAAATCTGAACCCAAAGAAACATAAACTCAAATTAATGAAAAAAACTTTATTTTTTCAAATAACTAAAGAATTTTAAATCCAAGAATTCTCGTCAAGATATCAGTTATGGCCTCTGGACAAACAACCAGTGTCACAATGACAGCCACCAATGTTAAAAAGACACTTTAAATACAATCAAAATGACACCATCAAAAACACATAAACAAGTAACATACTGATTAAATACAAGAATAAATGTTGGCACGTTCGCTGCTCTATGTAGGAAAACCTATCAAATAGACTTTGTCAGAGGGATGCCAATGAGCAGACAAAAATTCACCCTGATCGCACTGTTACTTGTGTTGGTCGCTTCTTTCACTGTGCTTCTCAGTATCGGCAGTGAAATCTATCGGGAAAAACCACCGATTGCCGATGTCTATAGCGACAGCCAGGGCCAAGTGGTTTTCAGCGGCAAGGACATAGAACAAGGGCAGCTGGTTTGGCGCTCCATGGGCGGACATCAGCTTGGCTCAGTCTGGGGCCATGGCGCCTATGTGGCTCCGGATTGGACCGCAGACTGGCTACACCGTGAGGCCGAAGCCTGGCTGGATATTCGCGCCAAGGAGGCATACAACAAGCCTTTCAATAGCCTGGACAAGAGTACTCAGGCCGCATTGGAGCAGGCCTTAAGGGACGATTTGCGCCATAACACAGTCACTACAGACGAGAGAGGTCACACCCGGGTGGTGCTTTCCGATACCCGTATCGCCGCCATGGCGCAAGTGAGTCAGCACTATCAATCTTTGTTTGGTGACGATCCCGCGCTGAATGAGCTGCGGGAAGCCTATGCGATGAAAACCAATACCATAGGATCTGCCGAGCGCCGTCAGCAGCTCAATGCCTTCCTGTTTTGGGGCGCTTGGGCCGCAGTGACCGAGCGCCCAGATGCCAATTACAGCTACACCAATAATTGGCCCTACGATCCACAACTGGGTAACACACCGACATCAGACAATATCGTCTGGTCGATTCTGAGCATAGTGACTCTGCTGGCCGGTATCGGTGCCCTGGTTTGGTATCACGCCGCCGGCAAACATGAAGCCCTGCCGGCTCCCGCCACAGAAGATCCCCTGTTCAGACACAAACCCACCCCTTCACAAAAGGCCACGGGTAAATACTTCATTACCGCTATCGGCCTATTTCTGCTGCAAATACTGCTCGGTGGCGTCACGGCGCACTATGCGGTTGAGGGCCAGGAGTTTTACGGTATTCCCTTGAGTGAGATCCTGCCCTATTCAGTGACCCGCACCTGGCATACTCAACTGGCAGTATTCTGGATAGCGACGGCCTGGCTCGGTACCGGGCTCTATATCGCGCCGGCGCTTTCCGGCCACGAGCCCAAATATCAACGCTTCGGTGTCAACCTATTGTGGGTCGCTCTTCTGGTAGTGGTGCTGGGCTCCATGGCCGGTGAATGGCTGGGGGTACAACAATACTTCTCACTGGACAACAACTTCCTCTTCGGTCACCAGGGTTATGAATACATAGATCTCGGCCGGGTGTGGCAACTGCTGCTGTTGGCCGGATTGATGATCTGGCTGGCACTGGTGAGCCGCGCCATGTTGCCCGCCCTGAAACAGGAATCTGAGCTAAAGCCTGTGCTCTGGGTACTCTACGCCTCCTGTGTTGCTATCGGCCTCTTCTATGGTGCCGGGCTGTTTATGGGGAAACACACTAACCTTGCCATCGCCGAATACTGGCGTTGGTGGGTAGTACATCTGTGGGTTGAAGGCTTCTTTGAAACCTTTGCTACCTCGGTTATCGCCCTGATGTTTGTGCGTCTTGGCCTTATCCGTGCTCGCAGTGCAAATGGTGCGGTACTCTTCTCTACCCTGATCTTCCTGACCGGAGGCCTCATAGGTACACTGCATCACCTCTATTTCACCGGCACACCCACTTCGGTCATCGCCTGGGGCGCTATCTTCTCGGCGCTGGAAGTGGTGCCTCTGGCCCTTATCGGTTTTGAAGCGGTGGAAAGCTATCGCCTGCGCCGGGCCGCTCCCTGGATGCAACGCTATCACTGGGCCATCATGTTCTTTGTTGCCACCGCTTTCTGGAATCTGGTGGGCGCCGGTGTACTGGGCTTCCTGATCAATCCACCGATTGCCCTCTATTACATTCAAGGGCTGAATACCACGGCCACCCACGCCCACGGCGCCTTTATGGGAGTCTACGGCATGTTGGGGATAGGCCTGATGTTGTTCTGCCTGTCAGGACTTGCCGGTAAACTGCGCTGGGAAGACAAGTGGCTCAAGGGGGCATTCTGGAGCCTGAATCTGGGGCTGGCCGCCATGCTGTTCCTGTCATTGCTGCCGGTGGGCATAGTGCAGTTCTTTGCCGTGCTGGATCATGGCTACTGGTTTGCCCGCTCGGCAGAGGTGATCCACAGCCCACTGGTAGAACGCCTGGTATGGATGCGGATGTTCGGTGACATCATCTTCTCTGTCGGCGGTTTATTGCTGGGCGCCTTCCTCTTGGGATTGTTGCGACAGGCGGTCAAGGCCAAACGCTTGGCCATTGCTACCAGTCACTAGCCACTCACACTGAAAAACAATGTCAAAATGACATTCCACTGTCCCTGGGGTAGACTCACCCCAGGGATTTTATTCAGGTCAGCTTATGCCACTCAGCCACTCCGATCTCACCCGTATCGCGCTGGATATCACCTCAGGTTTGCCAAACAGCGACAGATTCAGTCGCCTGCTGGCGACGGTACGGGACAATCTCCATTGTGATGCCGCCGCTCTGCTGCGATTTCAGGGCAATCGCTTTATCCCACTGGCAATCGACGGCCTCAGGGCCGATGTACTCGGTCGCAGCTTCAACATCACAGAGCACCCGAGACTGGAGGCCATCGCCCGCGCCGGCGATCTGGTGCGCTTTCCGGCAGACAGCCAATTGCCGGATCCCTACGATGGCCTGATAGCCGCCCACACAGATAAGCTCAAGGTGCATGCCTGTATCGGCCTGCCGCTGCTGGACAAGGAACAGCTGATAGGCGCCTTGACCATAGATGGTCTGGACCCTTGCCAGTTCGACGATTTCAGCGATGAAGAGTTGCGAAGCCTGAGCGCCATCGCCGCCGCCTCCCTCGGCAATGCCCTGCTGCTGGATAAGTTGGAAAGCCTGTCGCTACAGAGCCAGAGTCAACCATTGCCGGAAACCGGCCACAGTGAACTTCTGGGGGAAAGCCCGCAGATGTTGGCGCTGAAGCGGGAAATTGCCGTGGTCGCTCCCAGCGATCTGAACGTGTTGATCCTCGGTGAAACCGGCACGGGTAAGGAGCTGGTTGCCAAGGCAGTGCACGCCGCCTCGCCCAGAGGCAACAAGGCTCTGGTGTACCTCAACTGCGCCGCCCTACCCGAGTCGGTCGCCGAGAGTGAACTCTTCGGTCATGTCAAAGGCGCCTTTACCGGCGCCATCAGCAATCGCGCCGGTAAGTTTGAATTGGCCGACAAGGGGACTTTGTTCCTCGACGAGATAGGCGAGCTCAGCCTACCGCTGCAGGCCAAGTTACTCAGGGTGCTGCAATACGGCGATCTGCAACGGGTTGGCGAAGACAGAAGCCTGACAGTGGATGTACGGGTTATCGCCGCCACCAATAAGGATCTCAAAACCGAGGTGGTTGAAGGCCGCTTTCGCGCCGATCTCTACCACAGGCTGAGTGTTTTCCCGCTACTTGTGCCGCCACTGAGAGAAAGGGGCCGCGACATACTGCTGCTTGCCGGGCATTTTCTTGAACGTTGCCGCAGCAAGCTGGGGCTGGAGCGTCTGAGTCTGTCCGCCGAATCGGAAGCCTGGCTGCTGGCCAACGACTGGCCCGGCAACGTCAGGGAACTGGAACACCTGTTGCACCGCGCCAGCGTGTTGGCGCGCGCCGCCAGTGACCATAACCAATGCCAGTTGCAACTGGGTGAGTTGCAGTCAAAGAGCCCCTCTCCAAGTGCGCTGTCGCGCCAGTTGGACACAACAGTGCCTGCAGAAGCCATCACGCTCAAGCAAGCCACAGAGGAGTTCCAAAGACAGCTGCTGCGCAGTGTGCTGGAACGGCACCAATACAACTGGGCCGCCAGTGCCCGCGAGTTAGGTGTCGACCCGGGCAACCTGCATCGACTGGCGAAACGCCTACAACTGAAATAGTTTTTTTGCCGCAATCTGTTGAAATCTGCGTCGGAAAAGGTAAGGATGCCTGCTCGATTCTGATGCCTGAAACCATGGCGACTGACAGCGTTTAATGAAGAAAAATATCCTATGACAAGAATTCCCCGCCTCGCCCTGTTACTGGGCCTGTTGCTCCCCGCCTGCCTGTCGCAGGCCGTTGAATATCCTCTGCCGCCCGAAGGCAGCAGTATCGTCGGTGACAACCAATATTATGTGGTGCCCGATGACAAGCGCACACTGGAGAGTGTTGCCGACGAATATCAACTGGGGCTGACCAACATGACCGAGGCCAACCCAGGGGTCGACCCTTTTCTTCCCAAGCCCCGCAGCACATTGCTGATCCCTCACAAGCTGATCCTGCCGGATGCCCCCCGTAAAGGGATAGTGATAAACGTGGCCGAAATGCGCCTCTACTACTATCCCAAAGACAGCAATACGGTACAGGTCTTACCCATAGGCATAGGCCAGATAGGTCGGGATACCCCGGAAAACTGGGTGACCAAGGTTTATCGCAAACGCGCCAACCCCACCTGGACCCCAACGGCCAGGATCCGCAAGGAATATGCCGCCAACGGTATCACCCTGCCCAAGGTCTGGCCCGCAGGCCCGGATAACCCCATGGGCTTGTATGCGCTTTATATCGGTAACCTGTATGCCATTCACGGCACCAATGCCAGCTTCGGTATAGGCCTGCGTGTCAGCCAGGGGTGTGTCCGCCTGCGTAATCAGGATATCGAGCATCTGTTCAATACTGTGCCCAACGGCACCCGGGTACAGTTTGTCAATCAGCCGATAAAGGCCAGCCTGGAGCCGGATGGCGGTCGCTATCTGGAAGTGCATCAGCCGCTGTCGCGCACCGAGGCCGAGTTTGAATCCACCGCACCTGTGGTATTGAAGATGACCCCGGCCATCAGCCGCTTTATCGCCCATGCCGACACCGACTCCACCGTGCTCAAACGCCTGTTGGATGACAGAAGCGGTATTCCGACCCGCCTCAATCCCTGAAAGCCTTTCAAAAGCAGGACCCCAGCCTAGGCTGGGGTCTTGCTTTTCAGCGGTATCGCTTTTGGCTGTTACCCCTTAATGGGAGCCAACTGCTGCTGCACAAAGGCGTGCATCACGGCGCTGTTGGCCAGAATTCGCTGATCCAGATTCTGGGTCGCCGGTGTTTCACTGCAAACACCCACCTTGGCGCCGGTGCGAACCAGCCAGGCCTCGAACGAAGTATCAAAGTGGTTGAAGATGACCCCGTCTTGCACCGGACAGCCATCGATATCGCCATCGGCGGCAATATCAAAGAAACGCCCCAGAGTATCACGCAGCTGCAAACTGAACTGGCCGGGTGATTGTCTGGGCTCAAAAGAATAGATATAGGTGTGCTGCTGCAACACATCTTCATGACAGGTCAATATGCCTTCACGGCTGGCGCCCTGCAGCAGTTGGCCATATTCCAGCAGCAGCTTGCCTTCAACCGAAGGTGAACTGGCTTCGCCCTCTTTGGGCTGTAAAAACCCCCGGTTGGGGTTTTCACCGAACTTATTGAATCTGTGCCCCTTGGCAAAGCCAGTGGGGTTGACCAAAGGCAACAAGCTTAGATTAATTCGCTCGAAAATATCCTGTTGCAGTTCACTGAGGAAATGCAGCATACCCCAAGGGCCGGCAGCCTCTTCACCGTGGAATCCGGCACTGATCAACACAGAAGGCAGCTCCGCCGTCGCTGAGGGCGACTGATACAGCTCCAGTGGATAATCACCTATTTCGCCCAGCTTCTTGCGCCCCAACTGCAGACGATCAACTTCCTGTTGCAATTGGGCATAGAAATGTTCGATATCCGTACTGTCGCAGGCAAAAATGTCTGAATGCCATTGAAAAGATGCGAAGGGGGAACGGCTCATAGTGCTTTTATGACTCAGATGAATGAAGGGCAAAGCTATAATATCAGCTTTATATAAAAACAAAATCCATCTGAGCCAATAGCGCTCAAAAGCCCTGGACTCAATCGTCGCGGGTCAGGACTTCCAGCAGTTCAATTTCAAATTCAAGATCCGAATTCGGCTTGATCAGCGCCCCAACCTGGCGTTCGCCATAAGCCAAATGTGCCGGAACCTTGAGTCGGCGTTTGCCACCGACCTTCATCCCCATCAAACCCAGATCCCAGCCCTTGATCACCCGCCCTGTGCCAATGACACACTGAAAGGGACGGCCCTTGTCCCAGGAAGAATCAAATTGAGTACCGTCACTCAACCAACCTCGGTAGTGAGCCGTAATAAGCGCTCCTTTCACCGCGGCTTTGCCCTGACCTTCCTCAATATCTATGATTGCCAATTCTGCCGTCATGGCTTGTTCCTCAACCTATGGCTCAAAAGGCGCATCTTAGCCATAAAAGGAACTGAACACTATTCCATGGATAGATGAAGCGGCATGGCAGGCACTTTTCCTTCAGGCTCAAGCCCTTGCTATACTGGCCGCCCGCGGCACTTATATGGCACTTAAATAACAGTCACAGGATGAGACGTCCAGAATGAAGCACACAATTTCACCCTCTGAACGCTATGCCCAAGGCCCTTGGCAGCAAGACCCCGCCCAGTTGCCTGCGCTGGCAGCGCTTGATCAGCGTTTTCAGGCGCTCGGTCAGGGAAACAAAGTCCCCGGGCTCTACCTGTGGGGGGATGTCGGCCGCGGCAAGACCATGTTGATGGATCTCTTTTTCAATGCCGTCGAGGGGCAACCCAAGCTCAGACTGCATTTTCATCACTTTATGGCCAGGGTTCACAGAGATCTGAACCGCATCAGCGGCACCCGTGAGCCTTTGGATCAGATTGCCGCCACACTGGCCAAAGAATGCCGCCTGTTATGCTTCGATGAGTTTTTCGTCTCGGATATCGGCGATGCCATTATTCTCGGACGTTTACTCGAAGGCCTGTTTAACCGTGGCGTTATGCTGGTCAGCACTTCCAATACGCCAATCGAGCGCCTCTATGAAAACGGCCTGCAGCGAGAGCGCTTTTTGCCGACTATCGACTTGTTGCAACAGAAGATGGAATCGCTGCACCTCAATGGCGAGCGGGACCATCGCCTCACCAAAGGCGCGCCCCATGCCCAGGCGGCACTTCCCCTGCTGCAGCTTGGCAATGAACCTGACTTCAGCCAGTGGTTTTCAAAAAACGCCTCGGGTCCAGGGCAACTCTGCATCATGGGCAGACCGCTTTTTTTCCAAGCCATGGAAGCCACACAATCCCTGGCCTGGTTTCGCTTCGATCAGCTCTGCGAAGGGCCGAGATCCACTCTGGATTATATGGAGCTGGCCGAAACACTGGATACTCTGCTGCTGAGCCATGTACCCAGGCTTGGCGGTGAGCGCCGCGGCTGGATCCGCGCCCGTGGCACCGAAGATGCTGCCGAAGCCGTCAGCACAGGCGATAGAAAACTCAGTTACGCGCCGGAGGATGATGCCGCCCGGCGCTTTATCGCCCTGATAGATGAGTTTTATGACAGGGGTAAACAACTGGTGCTGCATGCCCAAGTACCACTGGAGCAGCTTTATCAGGGCGGCGCCCTCAGCTTCGAGTTTCGCCGCACCTATAGCCGCTTAACCGAGATGCTGGGCAGCTCAGATCTGGCGTCTGGCGTTATCCAATAGCCGCACTGACTCGGCCGCCTCGGTACGCATAGCGTCCAGCGCTTTGCTATCAAACAAGGTACCGCGATAGAAGAGCCCTCTTATCGATTGAGTGGCACCTATGTCCTGCAGCGGATTGTCCTGCAGCCATAGCAGTTCTGCCTTTTTGCCGACTTCAATGCTGCCATAGTCCTTGCTCTGGCCCATGAAGCGGGCGCCATTAATGGTAGCCGAGCGCAGAATATCAGCATTGTTCACCCCGGCCTGTTGCCAGAGTTGCAGCTCAGTATGCAGCCCTTCGGCGGGGTAAACATAAGTGTTGAGCGCAGCAGAATCGCTGCCCGCCAGCAGGGTAACCCCGGCCTGCAACAGTTTTGGCAACTCGGCAGCCAGCGCTTGATAATGCTGCTTACGTGTCTGCCACTGCTGAGGTGTTTGCGCTCCCATACGCTCAATTCGCCAACGATATTTTTCGGTAAAAGCTCGGGTCAGAAACGCCATGAAAGGATCTTGGCTGTGATCTTGAGTATCGAGCCAGGCCAACTGGTGGCCGCCAATCAAGGTTGGTGTCACGGCAACGCCTTTGGCTGCCAACATGCGGTAACCCAGCTGCGCCTGCTCCGGGTCGAACCCATCACGATACGCCTGACTCGCCTGCTTAGTGCTCATACGTCCGGCCGCAACCGCAGCAGCAATTTGAGGCTCTTGGGCATTTCCCAGCCTAAGTACATATGAAGCATGTTCTATGCTGGACAGCCCGCTCTTGGCAGCTTCGAAAATGCTGACACCATAGGGAATATGACTGGATACCAGATGTCCACGGGCACGGGCCTCTTTGAGTGTTTCCAGATAGAGAGCCGCCGGCATGGTATTTTCAGTGATCTTGATAAAGTCGACCGCCATACTTTCAAGCTTGTCCATGCCTTGACGCATTTCGGCGCCATCGGCCACTTCCAGATCGCCATTCCAGACAGAATCCGGACCTTCAAACTTCTGCCCGGCACTGAAAATTCTCGGCCCCAAACGGTTACCGGACTCAATCTGTTTACGCCATAACAGCACTTCCGGCGCCAGATCGCTGGCCGCTTCACGCACCGCGGTAATGCCGTAACTTAAGTAAAGCGGCAGTAACAGGGCATTGTCCTCCACCAGTTCCCGGCCTTCGAAGTGCACATGCATGTCCCACAAAGATGGCATCAAAATGCCGCCCTGAAGATCCACAGTGCGCTCAGCCGTTAACTTGGCAGAGCTGTCTTCAATGGCGCTGATCCGGCCCTCATCGATCGCCAGTTGTTTACCTGATAGCAAACGCCCCTGCTCCACATCCAGCAAACTGAAATTGGTCAGCAGCCACTCATGGGGTTTGGCCTGCAGCGGCGGGGGAAATGATGTGGCCAAGAGACATAACAGCGACAGTTTTTTCAATGACATTCCGGCTTCCTTAATTATTATTTTAGGTCTAATAAACAAATTGTTATCAACAGTTCCAGGTATCTGGAGAGTCACAACACCAACCTCTCCTGCCGAGGAATGATTTCGGCCTTATTGAGCATGAACCTTGGAGACTCGTTGCTGCTCATCTGTCACCCGGCGCGCAGGCAAACCTGATGGATCAAAACCAAAACAAAGCACGGTCACCACCAAGACAAACAACCAATGCAATAACCACAGTGGAGCAAAATCGGTACTGCTCTGCATCACAGGCGCTGCGCCGTCAAGCAACAAGGGCGGTATGATCAAGGGAGGCAGCGCCGCCAGCAGGAAGCCGCCGCCCTGCACCATGGCACTGAGGCCGGCCGTCTGCTCGGCGCCGCGGTATTCTTCATGCACCAGGAGCAAGGTAAGTGAAAAGCTGCCGCCAAGCCCCACGCCAAGCAGCAGACTCCAAAGCACAGGGGCGCCCTGAGGCCACAAAGCCAAGGCCATAAAGCCTACTAATTGCGCGATAAGAGCCAACCACAACCAGGGACGGCGGTCGGCTTTTGCTTGCTTGCCGGCGAAACGACCTGCCAGCAGCGGTAACGTCAGGGCTGAAAACATCTGTGCCAGCGCCATCAGGGCCACCAGCCGCCCACTTGCAAGCTGAGACATGCCCAGTTTCTGATAGCTGAGCGGTAACCAAGCCACCAGGCTGGCATAGCCTCCATTGATAAGCCCGAAACTCAGCAACAAAGACCAGGCCTTTGCCCGGCGCCATGGCAAGCTTGGTTTAGCGGGCGCGGGATTATCCTCCCCTGATGTACTCACAATAGAGCCTTCAGTCAGAGGTGCAACTCTGGAAACAGCCGGTTGAGAGTCACGCCTGGCCAACCAAAGTGCGAGTAACAACACAGGTATGCAAGGCAGCGCCCATAATGCCAACACCGAAGCCCCCTCTGAAAACAGCGTCATCAACCAAGGGGTGACTCCAGCGCCCAGAGCGCCGCCGCCCATCAACAGCGCCGAGTATCCCCCCATTAATACCGGCAAGTGTCCGGCGAAATACTGTTTGATAAGCCCTGGTAACTGCAGTTGCATCCAAGCTACGGCAAGCCCGGCCAGTAAGGTGGAGAGCCAAAGCAGTGGCATGGTAACTCTTGCTCTGAGTACCAGCGCCAAAGTCAGCAAGCCGAGGCTAAGAGCCACACCGGGCAAGCTGGAGAGCCTTTTAGGTAGCCAAGGGGCAGTCAGTGCTCCAACCCCCATCAGCAACATGGGCATTGAGGTCAGCCATCCCAGAGCCTGCACCTCAATACCAAGCTCGCTACTGAGCTGTACCAGCAAAGGCCCGGGCGATGTCAGAAAAGGCCTCAACGCCAGTGCACCACCAAACAATAACAGCAGCAGAGCCACTGCTTTCAGCCTGGTCAAATACGGCTGTTGGAGTGTCATTGCTCTTCGCTATCCCCAGCTGGATTTGCCTGAGCATCATGTGCCAAAGCGCCATAGAGCCAGGCAGGCTCAAAGGTGCTGTGACAACGACGAATGGTAAACCCCGGGCTCTGTGCAAGCTTTTGGCTCTCCAAACCCAGCAAACCATAGCTGGCTTCACTGGAGAATCCCCAGAATTCGGCATCGTGATTATCGAATACATAGCGTATCTCACGTATGCCTGCCATCAAGGCGGCAGCCAAACACATGGGGCAAGGGTGACCACTGGCGTAGAGCACGGCACCATCGAGTTGTGTCGTCTCTAATGACTTGGCCGCCGCACGTATGGCCTGCATTTCGGCGTGAGCCGAAGGGTCGCAGTCGGCTGCGACCCTGTTGACACCTTGTGCAATAATCTCCCCGTCTTTCAGCAACAGGGCGGCAAAGGGTCTGGCGCCGGACAGCAGATTATCTTTGGCCTTGATCACCAAGCGTTCTATTAGCTCGGCTTCTGTCAGCGGCATGCTTGTGAGTGTTGCTTTCATTCTGTGGCTTCCAGGCAAATTTTCCATCCAGTCTAAAAACTGCCTATTTGATTTGGAAATTAAATAATGAAATATTCATCAGTGGAATTCTCACTAATCCGGTACTGATGAAAACACCTCATTCTCCCGCCAACCTGGCACTGCTCGATCCTGTATTACTGCGGGCCTTTGTCGCCGTCGCCGACAGTGGCAGTTTCACCCGCGCCGCGGCCGCCACTCACCTGACCCAGTCAACAGTTAGCCAGCAGCTTCGCCGTCTGGAGCAACAATTGGGTTATCCTTTACTGGATCGCAGTGGCCGTTATGCCCAAACCACACCTGAAGGTGAGCGACTGCTTACTTATGCCAGACAGATACTGGCGCTGATGCGGGAAGCCGGAGGTCGAACACAAGAGGCGTTTACCCCACTTCGATTGGGAGTGCCGGAAGATTTTGCCGGTGAGGTACTGACCCTGGTGTTGGCCAAGCTGCAACGCCAGGAGCCGACATTACAACTGGAACTGACATCTGGGCTGAGCCAAGGCCTTTATGAAGCATTTCGTGATGGCAAACTGGATATAGTGCTGGTGAAACAACGCCTCGGCGCCAGTCGCGGCGTCGCCTGCTGGCCAGAACCTGTTTGCTGGTTCGACAGTCGCAGCCACTCGCTGGCAGAAAAGCGCCCGCTACCTTTGGTGGCCTTTCCCAATGGTGGTTTATATCGAAGTGAGATGATCCAGCTGCTTGATGAAACCGGGATAGAGTGGCAAATGGTGCAAGTCAGTAATTCACTGTCACAGGTGAAAGCCGCTGTAGCCGCAGGCATAGGAGTGAGCCTGTTGCCCAAACGCCTGCTCACAGACGCCCATATTCAGCAAGAGACTCTGCCACCGCCATTACCGATGGAACTGGTACTGCATGCTGCGCCCAGCCTGAACCATATGGGCAAGCGGCTAATTCAGGACTTGGTCGCCCGTTGTAATGACTTGATGGTTACTTAAGAAAACAAAACGCCAACCCAGCTAATCGCGCCCCGGCTTTCTGCGGTACATCAAGCAGTCGGCCTGAGCCATCAACTCGGCCAAGCTCCTGGGTTGGGCCGGATCGTATAGGGCTTCTCCGAGGCTGGCACGGATCTGATAGGGTTTTGCCAAGCGGAAGTTGAGTTCGGCCAAGGCTTTACGGAACCTCAACTTGATGGCCCTGACATCCAATGGTCGCAAATGGGTCAGCAGTACGGCAAACTCATCACCTCCAAGCCTGGCTACCACATCCGACTCGCGGAAACAGCTCACCAGCATGGCGGCAAAGGCCTGCAACACGGCATCACCTTCACTGTGACCATAGGTATCATTAATGGGCTTGAATTCGTTGAGATCCAGATACAGTAAGGCACCGTAGAAACTTTCACGACAACAGGAAGACAGTGCCATCTCCCCCAGTAACTCAAAGCCCCGGCGGTTGGCCACGCCGGTGAGTTCATCCTGACAGACCTCTTCCATATGCTGCAGTTCGTTTTCCACCATATGGCCGAGATCTTCCAGACACAGCTTATCTTCCTGGGACAGTTCTCTTGGGCGTACATCTATGATGCAGAAGGTGCCAACCCGACAACCATTGCGCATAGTCAAAGGATAACCGGCATAAAAGCGGATATGGGGAGCGCCGGTAACCAGAGGGTTGTCGGCAAAACGAGGGTCCTTGAGAGTATCCGGGATCAGCATGGATTCAGGCGACAGGATGGCATGACCACAAAACGACTGATCTCTGGGTGTCTCCCTGAGGGAGATACCTAAGGAAGGTGCGAACAAGTCCCATGCGTGCTCTGCGTCGGCTTACAGGCCTGGATGCAAGGCGTGGTTCGCAGCAAATGGCCCTAGTCCTTTGCAAGAAGCACAACACAGCAGGCAGGCTTGTAAGCCACGCCCTTTGGGGCTTTCACAGCAACCGGCTCTCTGCGTTATCCGACTTCGACAGGCCCCGGCATGCCTTCAGTCAGATGCCTTGAACGCCAATTGCTGTGTCAGCCAGAGTGCCGCGAGGACTTATTCGCACCTTCCCTAAGCTGGACTTGAACCATTGTCGTTTGGCATCAACCAGACTAACCAAACAGATGGGCACTTCAAACAGTCGCTGCGCCATGCGGCTGATGCGATCAAAGCGCTCCTCTGCTTCGGTATCCAACACCCCGAGTCCTTGCAGGGTAGCCAGCCTTAGTGGCTCATCCAAGGGCTTTGGGGGTCTTGGCATAGGCATTCCTCAACAGTGGCTTCAGGCAAAGCAATCGACAAAACTTCTCCGTTAACTACAGATAGCCTGAGCGCACCGGTAAACTATTGCCCCAGGATAAGCTCATAGATGTTACTGACCCGTTCGGCCGGCTCCGCCACTTTTTCCTGTGCCACCAGCCCTGGCAAACCGGCCAGAGTCAACCTGTGGTTTTCATCCCTCAGCATGCAATAGGCCTGAGTCAGATGCTGCGCCGACATCAAGGGCAGCAGCTCAAGCTCGGCCAACACCTCAAAAATCCGCACATTATCAGACCAGATACACAGCTCGGGGTGCTTATGGGCATGAGCCAGCACCAGATACTGAGCGATAAACTCAATATCGGCGATACCGCCAACGCTTTGTTTAAGATCGAACATTCCCTGCGGCGCTTTGAGCAGATGGTCGCGCATCTTGAGGCGCATCTCACGCACTTCGCTGGCCAGCTGTTTCCTGTCTCTTGCTTGGCGCAGCACGCTGTCACGCACCGCCTGAAATTCCTGCGCCAGGGCGTTATCACCGAAGACAAAGCGAGCACGAACCAAAGCCTGATGTTCCCAGGTCCAGGCCTCCTGCTGCTGATACTCGCCGAAATGCCCAATTTCACTGACCAAGAGCCCGGAGGCGCCCGATGGTCGCAGGCGCATGTCTACCTCGTAAAGCTCGCCCGACATGGTGCGGGTGGAAAACAGGTGTAATATCCGCTGCGCCAGTTTGAGATAGAAGTGCCCTACATCCAACGGCTTGTCACCGTCAGTCGAACCGCCCTTGGCATTGTGCAGAAACACCAGGTCGAGATCCGAGCCGTAGCCCAGCTCAATGCCACCCAGCTTGCCATAGCCGACGACGGCAAAACCTATCTCCCCTTCAGCCAGGCCAGGCGGCACGCCGTGGCGCTCTGTCATTTGCTGCCAGGCCTGTTGCACCACTTGCTCTATGATGGCTTCGGCAAGAAAAGTCAGGTGATCGCTGACCTGCATGATAGGTAAGACCCCGGTGACATCCGCGGCGGCAATTTTCAACTGTTGCGACAGTTTAAACTGCCTGAGCGCCTCCATCTGCTGCTCCATATCCTCTTCCGGAACCCGCAGCAGGTATTGGCGCAGTTCACTGCCGTAGTCATCCAGAGAGGTGGTGTCATAAAGCTGCGCCGGATCGATCAGTTCATCCAGCAACATGGGGAATTTCGCCAGCTGCTGGGCAATCCAGGGACTGGCACAACACAGGCTCACCAATTGTTGGCGGGCGCCAGGGTTTTCACACAGAAGTTCAAGATAAGTGGTACGGGTGAGGATCTGCTCCAGTACGCCGGTTACCGGCTTGAATGCCTTCCCGGGATTGGGCTGCAGCGTCAGCTCCTCAAGCATTTTCGGCATCAGCTTATCCAGGGTATCCCGCCCTCTTGGCCCTATGGCCCGACGTGATACCGTCTCGCGCCAATGAGCCAGACTGCTCCAGAGTTCATTGTCTTCTATGCCCCGCTCGGCCAGCAGCGATTGTATGTCTTCCTCGCTGTCACAGACCCAGAGCTGGCAGGCCCAGCTATCACTTTGCTCCTCATTGTCTTCATCACCGCCGACGGTATCGCGAAAATGGCGATGAATCTTGAACATGGCGGCCTCAACCTCACTGCGCAGCTCTGCCTCATTGGCCATCCCCAACGCGTAGCAGAGACGATGCCAATCCAGGCCGTTATCCGGCAGGGTTTGGGTCTGTTTATCCCCTATGGCCTGCAACAGGTTTTCTACCCGGCGCAGCAGCAGATAACTCTGCTTGAGTTCATCTACTGCCAGGTACTCAAGTTGCCCCAAACTAAAGAGGGTATCTATGGCATCGAACAGGCTTTGACTGCGCAGCGCCGGCTCCCGGCCGCCGCGGATAAGCTGAAAACTCTGCACCACGAACTCCACTTCGCGGATACCGCCGGCACCGAGTTTGATGTTGTCCTTGAGCTGTCGTCGACGCACTTCCTGGGCAATCAGGCGCTTCATCCGCCTTAAGGAATCTATGGCAGAAAAGTCGATATAACGCCGGTAAACAAAGGGGCGTAGCAGGTCGTGAAGCTCATCCGAGTATTGAGTCCAGGGACCAAGCGCGCGGGCTTTGACCATGGCGTAACGCTCCCAGTCACGCCCCTGCTCCTGATAATAATCCTCAAGGGCGCTGTAGCTGACCACCAGCGGGCCACTCTCTCCATAGGGGCGCAAACGCATGTCGACCCGGAACACAAAGCCGTCGACTGTGACCTGCCCCAGCAGATTGACCAGGCGTTGCCCCATGCGGATAAAGAACTGCTGGTTATCCAGGTTGCGCCGACCGCCCTGGGTCTCACCGTGTTCCGGAAAGGTAAAGATCAAGTCGATATCAGATGAGAAGTTCAGCTCACGGCCGCCCAGCTTACCCATCCCCAGGATCATCAAAGGTTGTGGCTTGCCGTCGCAGTCACAGGGGGTTCCCAGACTCTGGCACATTTCGCGATAGAGCCAGTCTCTGGCGCCAATTATCAGTGCC
Organism: Shewanella sp. K8; assembly: GCF_028823715.1. Lineage (NCBI taxonomy): Bacteria > Pseudomonadati > Pseudomonadota > Gammaproteobacteria > Alteromonadales > Shewanellaceae > Shewanella > Shewanella sp. K8. Next base: position 38,079 of record NZ_JAPEHY010000032.1, on the reverse strand, counting down.
TCTGCCAATACAGAGAGATCGAGCAGTGACTCCTGCAGCGGGCTATAACCCATGAAGTCGCGCCAGGCGAGGCGCACCATTTGCCGGTTGCGATAGTTTCGCAGCACTGACTTGGCGGTTTCTTCCTGGGTGACAGGGTCGAGCAGGGATTGGATTTCGTCGGCAAAGTCTTGTCTATCCAGGCGAGTGAGCTGGCCGCTAAAGAAGGGGGCAATCCATTCAGGGTGGCGGCACAGCTGAGTGGCAACATAATCACTCAGGCCCATAACCCGCTGCAGCTCCTGCTGCTCTATGAGGCTGAGCTCGGTGACCACCTCAGGCCAGCGCTCCACCAGCAGATGCCAATGCTTACCGGCCTGTTTGCACAGCAACTCGGAAAACGGCTTTTGACTGTCACACCCCAATTCCATAGTTATCCCTGTTCGATTGTATTCAAGACCATTTAGACATATTATGTCATCTTTGCCGCACAAACGTCCGCTCGACATGGATTTTAACCGGCCGATGCAGATGATTCTGACTTCACCCCAATTCTTGTGGGTGATACTCTGTGCACAGATTACACCAACTTGCACTGACGGCCTACGGGGACCAGAGGTTTTAGCAGCGTTTGCCGGGCTCAAGTGCTTATCATAATGGAGAAAACATGGCAGGAATGCTGATCCGTATTCTCAGTCTGCTGATGCTGTTATCACTGACAGCCTGCGGTGACGACAGACCCGAGCAGATTGCCCAGTTGCAACAGCTGAATGACCAACGTCTGGAAAAACTCGGCCAGATGCTGGACAAAGACCAGCTGCGCAATGGCATCTTACTCAAACAGTATGGTCAAATTCTGGCGCAGCAGCGGCCGGAGCTACAGCCGCTGGTGGAGCAACTGACACTGGATGCCACCAGTAAGGGACCACTGTACAAGTCACTGGAAAGCAGGGTGAAAGACGCCAAGGTGGCGAGCAACTTTGTCAATCTTGACCAACAGTTGGAAGAGGGAAACAACCTCTATCAAGCACTGGACTCTAGCCTGTTCAACGACATGCTGTCAGATCCCGTCAATGTGATTGCCGATATGTCAGAGGGCAAACTCGCCAGGGTCAACGCCATCAGCCGCGAGGCTTCAACCCTGGCCAATGGCTCGGAAGACTTTGGTGCCGGCAGCCAGTTGGTGGGTAACCCCGCCTATGGCCAGTGGCAAACCGATTCCAACGGCATGTCCTTTTGGGCCTGGTATGGCATGTACTCCATGTTTTCCAACCTGTTCCACAGGCCGGTTTATTATGACAACTGGTCCAGAGGCAGGGATTACAGCTACTACAATGATGTGGGGCGCTATCGCTATACCTCCCCCAAGCAGGCCAAGGCCCAAACCCAGGTCTATGAGCGCACCAAAAAACGTTTCGACTCTCAAGGCAAACGCTTTGACAGCCCTTATGCCAAGTCCCGCTCGGGCTCCAGCGCCCTCTCTCGTCAGAGCAGCGCCGCACCCAAGCCATCCAGCAGTGGGCAAACGGCCAGCAAGTTTCGCTCTAATTACTCTAAAGACAGCAGTTTCCGTAATTCTGGCAGTCGCACCAGCCGTGGTGTCAGCCGGGGCAAATAACTCAGCCAGGATCACAACTTAAGGAATGAACATGACTCTATTTCAGGAATTCGGCATCACTCAGGAACTGGCCGTCATACTCGCCATCGACCTTTCTATCGCCGTGGTACTGCTCACTCTGACCCGCTACCTGCAGGGATGGAGTGTTCGGGTAAACAGCAGTGAAGAGCTGGCGGTCAGAGACAACTTCGCCTTCGGCATCAGCACCGCCGGCGCTGTGGCGGCACTGGGTATAGTGCTGACCGGCGCCATTACCGGCGCCGCCGCTCACAGTTATCTGCAGGAAGCCATCGGCATGAGCGCCTACGGCCTGTTTGGTCTAGTGCTGATCAAACTGGGGCGCTTTTTGCACGATAAAATCGCCTTGAATAATATCGACAAGAATGCCCTGGTGCTCAAAGGCAATGTGTCGGTTGCCATAGTCGATGCCTCGGCCGCTATCGCCACTGCGATTATTATCCGCGCCGTGCTGCTATGGGCCGAAGATCTGACCCTGGATACCTTTATTGCCATCCTCAGCGCCTTCGCCATTTCTCAATTGATGCTGGTGTTGCTGACCCGCCTCAGAGAGAATCGCTACGCCGCCCGCAACCAGGACAGCTCAATGCAGCAAGCGCTGGCGCAGGGAAATACCGCCCTGGCGATACGTCATGCCGGGGCGATGACCGCCATGGCGCTGAGCTTCAATGCCGCCAGTCACTTTATCGTCTTCAGCCCTGAAGCCTATGTCACCAACGCCCTTGGCTGGCTGGTGTTCTCCTTCATTATGTTGGTGGTACTGAGCCTGTTGCTGCCCTTGGTCAAACTCCTGGTGCTGGCAAAAATTGACCTCGCCGATGAGGTGGAGAAGCAGCACAACATAGGCTTGGCCGCAGTTGAAATGGCGATCAGCATAGCGGTTGCGCTGATCCTCACCGCTTTGATGGCCTGATCCCGTGGCATTAAGTAGTAACGCCAACACCCAAGAGCCCAACAGACGCCACTTAGGTGCCCTCGATGATGCCCTGCTTTTGGGGATCATGGGGGTACTGGCGGCCTGTGGTCTGATATACGAATACCTGCTTTCCCATTATGCCGGGCGCATTTTGGGCGCCCTCGAGGCGGCCATCTACACCATGATAGGCTTGATGATAGTCTCCATGGGCTTGGGGGCCTTTGCCGCCCGCAAGATAAAGTGCGCCTTCAGCGGCTTTGCAGTATTGGAATTGACTGTCGCCTTGCTGGGCTCACTGGCGATTCTGATCACCGCGGCCGTCATCGGCTTTGGCCACGAGCTGCCGGAACTGATAGGACGAACCCTGGGGCTACCGCCGGATCATCTGCCTCAGGGTGGCTTTATCGGCCGTTTTCAGGAGTTATCCCGCTACCTGCCCTATCTCTGGGGTGTGTTGCTCGGTTTGATGATAGGCATGGAGATCCCGCTCATTGCCAGGGTGCGTCAGGCACTGTCCGATGAACACCTGCTGCACAATGCCGGCACCATCTATGGCGCGGACTATATAGGTGCTGGTGTGGGTGCGGCGCTCTGGGTCGGCTTTATGCTGGCGCTGGATATCCAGCTGGCTGCCGCCATGACCGCCGCCTTTAACCTCTTGGCCGGGTTTATCTTTATTATCCGCTTCAGGGACAGGATCCGCGCCGCCAACTGGTTACTGGCGGCACACGTACTGGCCACAGGAGTGCTGCTGATGCTGGCCATCAAGGGGCCGACCTGGGAGCAAGGGTTCAACAACCTCCTGTATCAGGACAAGGTCGTCTATGCCAAGGCTACCCGGTTTCAGCAACTGACACTGACCAAGCGCCTGATGGGTAACCATCTGCCACCTGTTTACTCCCTCTATATCAATGGCCGGCTGCAGTTTTCCTCCAGCGATGAGCATATCTATCACGCCTTCCTGGTACATCCGACTCTGGCTGCCAGTGCCCGTCACGACAAGGTGTTGATCATAGGCGGCGGTGATGGATTGGGCTTGAAACAGGTACTGAAATGGCAACCCAAGCAGGTCACTTTGGTGGATCTTGATGCCGAGATGGTCAAACTGTTCAAAGAACCCGGGGCTGAAGTACCGGAAGATCTCAGGACAGCATTGCTCGGCCTCAACGGCAACGCCTTTGCCGATCCCAGGGTGGAAACGGTTTTCGACGATGCCTTTAACGGTGTCGACCGCTTGCTGGCCCGCGGCGATAAATACGATGCCATCATAGTGGATCTGCCTGATCCCTCACATCCGGATCTCAATAAGCTCTATTCAGACCTGTTTTATAAAAAACTCAGGGAACTTTTGAGCGCGGATGGGGCCATCAGTATACAGTCCACCTCGCCTTACCATGCGACCAAGGCCTTTATCTCTGTAGGCAAGACCCTGGCGCTGGCGGGATTCAAGGTGAATCAGTATCACCACAATGTGCCCAGCTTTGGCGAATGGGGCTGGACCATAGGGACACTCAATGGCCAGGATGCCAAGAGCCGGCTGCAACAGATGCAGCAACTGCCGGTGGAGGATGACTGGTTGACGCCCGGGCTTATTCGCGGAGCCTTCGAGTTTCCGAAACAGTTTTACACTAAGATGGACCAGGTTCAGCCCAACACCATAGGCTCGCTACAGCTGTATTACTACCACCTACAGGCATGGACAGATGAACAGGGTGTAGCAACCTTTTAAACAGGCAAAGATAACGCTTGACATATTATGTCTCGGTGTTATCTTTAAACGCAGACATAATATGTCAAAGAGGACAAATATGAATATTCACACTATTGCCAATCATTTAAATGGACTTGGCGACAACAGCTCTACTGGGTTCCAGTTTGACTGTTACCCCATTGAAGGGGATGTAGAAGTGTTGCAGGTCAATGTGGTTGGCCGTGAAGAGATCCCCGTATTTGTTTCGGTAACGGAAAACCAAATCCTCTGCATCAGTTATCTCTGGGGAGAGGATGAACTCAAGCAGGAACGCCGTGCCGAGATGTTTGAAACCATGTTGGAACTCAACATCCCTATGCCACTGTCTTCATTCGCCAAGATTGACGATAAATATGTGGTTTACGGTGCACTCTCCCTGCAATCGAGCATGCTGGAAATAGAGCAGGAACTCTCTGTCCTGTCTGACAACTGTCTCGAAGTCATTGACGAACTGGTCGACTTTTTGAAATAAGGAGCCAAATCATGGGCATACTGAACAAAATTCTTACAGCATTCCGCGGTGGGGCCAACGAAGTCGGCCAAAGCATAGTGGATGCCAACTCAACCCGCATCTTCGAACAGGAGATCCGTGACGCCGAGAAACACCTCACCAAGGCCAAGCGTGAACTGACAGATGTGATGGCCAAAGAGATGCAAGCCAGCCGTGAAATCGATCGCATTAAGCGTGCTGTCGCCGAGCATGAAGGCTATGCCACTCAGGCACTGGAAAAAGGCAATGAAACTCTGGCACTGGAAGTGGCCGAGAAGATTGCCCAGCTGGAAATGGAACTGGCCGAGCAACAAACTGCCAATGACAGCTTCAGCGCCCATGCTGCCCGCCTGAAAGATCTGGTGAAGAAGACCGAACGTCAGCTGGCCGACTATCAGCGTCAGTTGAGCATGGTCAAGACCACTGAAAGCGTACAAAAAGCCACGGCTTCCATTACCGACTCTTTCGCGTCAAGCAACTCCAAGCTGCTCAACGCCAAAGACTCACTGGAGCGTATCAAGGCACGTCAGCAACAGTTTGACGACCGCTTGAAGGCTGCCGAAAACCTGGAAGCCGAGAACAGCGACCAATCGCTGAAAGCCAAGCTGGCTGAAGCCGGTATCGGCGAGCAAAAGAGCAACGCCAGCGATGTGCTCGAGCGTTTGAAAGCCAAGAAAGGCTGATAACCTATGGGATTCTTTGGCAGCCTGTTTGGCAAAAAAGAAACTCCAGTGCGTCAGCTTAAGCACCCATCAGAGCTGCAAAAGGGCGATATGATCTCCCTTGATGACAGCTTTGCCCTGCCCGCGCATCTGCGCGGGCAGCAGCTTAGGGTCGAAGCCGTCAATACCTATGAGTATCAGCGCAGTCAGTCGACTGAATGGGTACTCAAGGGGCACAGCGGCGAAGCCATCTATCTGGGGCTGGATGAAGACGACGAAACCTGGCTGGCTTTCTCGCTGAAGATAAGCCGCGCTCAGGTCGATGCCTTATTCGATCTGGATGATTTCTCCGCGATCTTCGATGAGCCGGGGAAAGCTGAGCTGAGTACCAAGGCACTCACTGCCGAGACTGAGATGCTTGAGCAATGGCTCGGGAAACACTACCATCAGGTCAGTTTTGCTGAGTTTGGCTATTTCCACCGGGAAGATTACCGTGGACTCAGGCCGCCTCAGGATGCTGACGGTGCAACAGGTGATGCCTTCGAAAGCTATCAGTTGCTGGATGACGATGAGTCTCGCGCTCTGGATATCGAAGTCTATGAAGGCGGCGAAACCGACGTTGCGCTGACCCTTTACCGCCCCCTCAGCGATATTCGTGACTACTGGCCAGGAGAATAATGCGGCATGAGCAAGAACCACCCTTATCCGGAAAAATGGTTACAAAACCAAAAGGCTGCCAAGGCGACTCAGGTAGCTTTTGATCTGGATGAAAGGTTTCAATACTCCATCCGCAAGGCGGCCCTGGATACAGGTGTCAGCCCTTCAGATCAGATACGCATGATATTGGGTTTATCCGTGGCCAAGCGTCCCAAGCGGCCACGGTTAACCGTTTCGCTCAGCCCCACCGATTATGTCCAGCTCGCCGAAAAATACGGCCTGGCTCCGGATGCGCAATTGGAAATCAAAAAACGGGTATTGGAAGACCTGGTACAATTCGTAGACGAGCAATAAACAAGCGCGTTTACAGCTAACGGCAAGTCTTTTACCCTGAAAGGATACAAAGTTTCTCAATGGAAGAACCAATGCCGGATAAATCTCGCTGGTTCCTGAAACCGCCTGTTCAGGTCTCCCCTTTCGAATTGGCGATGATGATGTTGTCGCTGATCTCTGTGGTTGTGATCCTTATCATGACCTTTGTCCCTGTCGATCCTGAAACCCACAAGTTGTTGTTTTATATTGATACGGGTATCTGCTTTATCTTTATGAGTTATTTCCTGGTGGGTCTGTTCCGGGCAGAGAATAAACTCACCTATATCAAGTCTCACTGGGTCGACTTTGTCGCCAGTATTCCGGCGATTGAAGCACTGCGCTTTGCCCGTTTATTTCAGATCCTCAGGGTATTGAGGCTCATTCGCATGAGTCGCTCCCTGATAGGGCCACTGCTGAAGCAAAGGCGTCAGGCCACCATCGCCAGCTTGCTGGTATCCATGGTCACCATCATCACCATAGCCTCGGTATTGATGTTGCTGGTGGAAAGCGGCGCCGAAGGCGCCAATATTCAAACCGCCGAAAACGCCATCTGGTGGGCAATAGTGACCATTTCCACCGTAGGTTACGGTGACTTTTACCCTGTGACGACAGTGGGCCATGTGATAGGTGGGGTGGTCATCGTCTGCGGGGTCAGTTTCTTCGGGGTTATTTCCGGTTATATGGCATCACTATTTGTCGCTCCCGATGAGCAGGAGAGCCTGGAAAACCAAAGCAAGGTCATCAAGAGCGAGTTGGATTTGGTACTCGAACGCATGGAAGCCAACCAACAACAGATGCTGACGGAAATCGCCGACTTGAAACAGAAGCTGGCGCAGCAGCAACGGGACTAATCAATCGACTAAAAAGGACGCCGAGGCGTCCTTTTTAGTCGATTGATTAGTCCCGGGCGATTCGTCCGGAACTCTTACCAGACATCAGCGCCAGTAGGGTTGCTGCTGCAGTGCCATCTTGCGGGATTGTTCCATGGCAAAAATCAGACTCTGCTGTTTGTCTGCCAAAGCCTCGGCAAGCTCTGGCGCCAACTGCTCGGCCATGGCATAAGCGCCAAGACTGATGATCCCCTGACTCAAGTCCTGCCAGGGCGCGCGGAAACTATCGCGAGCCTTGGATGAGTAGAGACTGCCATAGGCCAACCCCACCAGAATGCCTTCATCCAAGGGAGCTGCCAGCTTGAGATAATCATCACGGCTGAGTTCGTCTCCCGGCATGGCCGCCAGCAGTTTTTGCCAGGAAGCCTCCTGCAGACCGTCACAGGTTCCCTTCAAGCCCCCTGCCACGGCTATCTGCATCTCGCCACTGGCCAGCTCAAGCAACATATTCACCAGTTGCAACTGCAGCTGACCATAACGGCAATCCTGCCATAGCGCTTGCAAGCGGCTGCGGAAATCCATCTTTTGCAACTGTTGCACGGCTCGCTCGCGCACGCTCTCGGCATTGGCCAACTTACCAAGCAACAATTTATCTTGGGCCAGACGCGTGAGAGAGTTGGCTTCTGTTACAAAGGCGAGTTGCTGCTCCAGCCAGAAAAATCCCGCATCTGTCTGGCTGTTGCCCAGAGTAAACTGGCCCAGGGTCAAGCGCAGCAGGCGCACACAGGAGCGCAGACGCTGCCACAATAACGCTTGCCCTGCCGGGTCATCCAAACTCTCGGCAATCATGCCCTCCAACAGTTGCCAACGCTCCAGCGCCGTTTCCAGCACCACCAGGAGGGTAGCTTTGATATCACTGTCGTAGGGCAGGCTGATATATTGCAGCGCCTCCAACGCCAGCGGACTGGCCTGCTGCGCCAGACGATAACCTCGCTGCGCCTTGCTGGCCTTCCCAAGACGCATGGGCAAATTGGCAGCAACCTGCTGTGCCAGCGGCAAGAGATCAGCCGCCCGGCCACGCTTGAGTTCAAACTCCAACTCACAAAGCGATTCGCTCTGGCCCCCGGCGGCGATAGTGCCGGTATCCAGAGCCAGTTCTATCAGGCTCTCCCCCTGAACCACCAACCAGCGGCAACGCTGAAAATCGGTATGAAACAGGCAGGTAAGCCGGGCCTGCAACGCATCGATGTCGAAATTCTCAGGCCAAATTTCGGCGGGAAATAGCGACAAAACCGGGCTATTGGCGTCTATATCGACATTGTATTCCGGCCGACTGTGGATCCCACCGCTAACACGACCGGCCGTTTTTATGGTTTGCTCCCGCTTGCCATCACATCCGCGGACTCTAAGGCCCATATCCAGCTGACGCAGTGCCAGCTCGGGCGTATCATAATAGCCATTACTTAGCTGCTGGCACCCTTGGGATGTGGCAGCGGGTAAGGAGTTCAGAAATGTGGTCAGGCGACTGACTTCCGTGGCGGGGAAAAAGAGCTTAAGTTCTATCTCATTTTGTTGATTGTCGGCATCCATGGTGCACTACTGCTCATTTTGTCATCAAAAATTCATCATCTCGTCATTTCGAGGTCACAATGTCATATTGTTGTCACAAAAATGACCTAGGATTATCCTGTCGGGTGATATATAACCCGATAGAATAAGAACTGACGTGTTTTCTGTAAAAACACAGTTTCAATAAGCGGACGCTTGGGTTAACATTCGCCCGCTTTTCCAATAGTGGAATAACCTAAATAGGTAAACGGCTATGCCAGTAAACTCTATTTTAGGCGTGTTTGCAAAATCGCCGATAAAACCTCTGCAAGAGCATATAGACAAAGTATACGATTGCGCTTCGTTACTTGTGCCCTTCTTCGAAGCAACCATAGCTGAAGATTGGGACAATGCGGTCACTATTCGCAAGAAGATCAGCCAAGAGGAAAAAGAAGCTGACTCACTGAAACGCGAAATCCGCCTGACACTGCCAGGTGGTTTGTTTATGCCAGTAGAAAGGACTGACTTGCTGGAGCTCCTGACTCAACAGGACAAAATCGCCAATAAAGCCAAAGATATTTCAGGTCGAATCATCGGCCGCCAACTGCTTGTCCCTCAAACCATCCAAACCCCTTTCATCGCTTATTTGCAGCGCTGCCTGGATGCAGTCGCCCTGGCCAAAGAAGCGATCAACGAGCTCGATGATCTGCTGGAAGCAGGCTTCCGTGGCCGTGAAGTGGATTTGGTAGCCAAAATGATCAGTGAACTCGATGCCATCGAAGAAGACACTGATGATCTGCAAATTCAGGTGCGTCGACAGCTGTTCGCTATGGAAGCTGAACTGAATCCTATCGATGTCATGTTTCTCTATAAGATAATTGAGTGGGTTGGTGACCTGGCAGATCTTGCCGAACGTGTCGGTTCCCGCCTTGAGCTGATGCTGGCTCGCGTCTAACAAACAAAAGGTTATCAAGGTAACAACATGGTTGATGTATTAGTCACCTATGGCCCCTGGCTCATAGGTATCGCGGCTGTTTTCGGGTTTCTTATGGCCTGGGGCATTGGAGCCAACGACGTGGCGAATGCAATGGGTACGTCTGTTGGTTCAAACGCAATTACCATTAAGCAAGCGATCATTATCGCAATGATCTTTGAATTCGCCGGGGCCTATCTGGCCGGTGGCGAAGTCACCAGCACCATTCGCAATGGGATCATAGATTCCAGCTACTTTACCGAAGTGCCGGAACTCCTGGTCTACGGCATGATAGCTTCGCTGCTGGCCGCAGGCATTTGGCTGGTCGCCGCATCAGCTCTGGGCTGGCCGGTTTCCACCACTCACTCTATCGTGGGTGCCATCATAGGTTTTGCCGCCGTGGGCGTGGGCACTGAAGCCGTTGCCTGGGGCAAAGTCGTTGGTATCGTTGGCTCTTGGGTCATCACCCCTGCGATTTCCGGCTTTATCGCCTTTATGATTTTCCAGAGCGTACAAAAACTGATTTTCAACACCGAAGATCCTCTGGGTAACGCCAAACGTTATGTGCCTTTCTACATGGCCTTTGCCGGCTTTGTAATGTCTTTGGTCACCATCACCAAAGGATTGAAACACGTTGGTCTCAAGTTCAGCACAGTGGAAGCCTATCTGCTGGCACTGGCGATTGCCATTCTGGTGGGTATCGCAGGTAAAATTGCCATCAGCCGCCTGAAAATGAGCAGCAAAAATGACCGCCAAACTCAATTTGGTAACGTGGAAAGAGTCTTCGCAATCCTGATGGTAGTGACTGCCTGTTGTATGGCTTTTGCCCATGGTTCCAATGACGTGGCCAACGCCATCGGCCCATTGGCCGCGGTAGTCTCTGTAGTCAGCAGTGGCGGAGAAATCGGCTCTAAGTCAGCTTTGGTTTGGTGGATTCTGCCTCTAGGCGCCGTCGGTATCGTTATGGGACTGGCCATATTCGGTAAGCGCGTAATGACCACCATAGGCAAAAATATTACTCACCTGACCCCAAGTCGCGGCTTTGCCGCCGAGCTGGCTGCTGCGTCAACCGTGGTTATCGCCTCGGGCACAGGTTTGCCTATCTCCACCACTCAAACTCTGGTGGGTGCGGTACTGGGCGTGGGCATGGCCAGGGGTATTGCCGCCATCAATATCGGTGTGGTTCGCAACATTGTGGTCTCTTGGGTCGTCACCCTGCCAGCCGGTGCCGGCTTGTCTATTCTGTTCTTCTTCACCATTAAAGGTGTGTTCGGCTAACAGAAATAGCTGTAGAAATCACGGTAAATATCATGATTATAAGAGGGAAGTCGAATGACTTCCCTCTTGCATTGGCGCCCTCAAATCCCTAGCATGTGGGCAGTATTTTGCGACAGAGAATGACTAAGTGTTAAGACTCCTGACTCTCATAGGGATGATGCTCCTGTCTCCCACCCTATTGGCCCAAGGCCAGACGCGCTATATTTCGGACGATGTCTTCATCTACATTCATGGTGGACCCGGCACTCAATACCGGATCCTGGGTAGTGTCGAAGCCGGTCAGCAGATAAGCGTGTTGCCTGAGCGCCAAGGCGATTACACCAAGATTATCGACCATAAGGATCGTGAAGGCTGGGTATTGACCAGCATGATCTCCAAGGACAAGTCGCTGCGTTTTCGCGTCTCAGAACTGGAAAGCCAGTTGGCCGAAGCCAAAGGCCAGCTCACAGGACTTCAGAGCGAAAATGGTGACTTCAAGGGCGAGCTTGGCAGCCTCAAGTCTCAGCTGAGCAAGGCCCAGGCGGAACTGGCTGAAGCCAGCACAGAACGCGACGAAGCCATAGCCAAGCTCAAGTCGATGAAAGACAATGAACGTTTCCGTATGTGGCAGGAAGGCGGACTCATCGCCGCCCTGGGTTTAATCCTCGGGGTCATTCTGGTTTACATGCCAAGACCACAGCGACGCAAGAAAGATCGTTGGATGTAATAGCATTTTTTCCCTTCTCAAAGGCCAGTGTTTAAAACCACTGGCCTTTTGTTTATGTGACTTTACAGCTGGGCTACGTAAAGCCAATTAAACAATTTTCACATTCCCGCCAAGATTGGTGTCACAGATCACATTTTGATTGTATAATCGGCGCGCGCAAGCGCCAATATTGTATACAAAAATAATAAAGCGTCTTTTGCGTCAGACATATTCCAGGTAATTCGAGCAGTCCTTAACTGCCCCCAACCGGCTTAGATGGAAGCGATAACTATGTTCAAAGCGAGTGAAGTTCTGGCAGGCCACTATGATAGCGCCAATCTCGACGAACTCTTTAAAGCCATCAGTGACAACTATATTGTCGACGAAGAGCAATATCTGTCCGATCTGATCAAGCTAGTCCCGTCGAGTGACGAAACCATTGAGCGTGTGACCCGTCGCGCCCACGACTTGGTCAGCAAGGTTCGTCAATATGACAAAAAAGGTCTGATGGTAGGTATAGACGCTTTTTTACAGCAATACAGCCTTGAGACTCAGGAAGGCATCATACTCATGTGCCTGGCCGAAGCCCTGCTGCGGATCCCGGATCCGGAAACGGCCGATGCCCTGATTGAAGACAAGCTCTCAGGTGCCAAATGGGACGAGCATCTGTCAAAGAGTGATTCTGTATTGGTCAACGCTTCGACATGGGGCCTGATGCTGACGGGCAAAATCGTCAAACTTGACCGCAACCTGGATGGCAGTCCAAGCAACTTATTGAAGCGCTTGGTTAATCGCTTGGGTGAGCCGGTGATCCGTCAAGCCATGTATGCCGCCATGAAGATCATGGGCAAGCAGTTCGTACTCGGCCGCACAGTTAAAGAAGCGCTGAAAAACAGTGAAGACAAGCGCAAGCAGGGCTATACCCACTCTTACGACATGCTGGGTGAAGCCGCACTGACCCAGAGAGACGCCCAGAAATACTTCCAGGATTACTCCCACGCCATCAGCGAATTGGGAGCCCAGCAGTACGATGAATCCCAGGCGCCCAGACCGACGATTTCCATCAAACTGTCGGCGCTGCATCCCCGCTATGAAGTGGCCAATGAAGACAGAGTCATGTCCGAGTTGTATGCCACAGTGATCAAGCTGATTGAGCAAGCTCGCAGCCTGAATGTCGGTATCTCTATCGATGCCGAAGAGGTAGACCGTCTTGAGTTGTCGCTCAAGTTGTTCCGCAAGCTATACAACTCAGAAGCCGCCAAGGGCTGGGGCCTTTTGGGCATAGTGGTGCAGGCTTACTCCAAACGGGCACTGCCTGTGCTCCTATGGCTGACCAAGCTTGCCAAAGAGCAAGGCGATGAAATCCCGCTGCGACTGGTGAAAGGCGCTTATTGGGACAGCGAACTCAAGTGGGCTCAGCAGGCAGGTGAAGCCGGTTACCCCCTCTACACCCGCAAGGTGGGGACGGATCTCTCCTATTTGGCCTGTGCCCGTTTCCTGCTGTCGGACAAGACCCGCGGTGCCATCTATCCACAATTTGCCAGCCATAACGCCCAGACGGTCGCAGCCATCAGCGATATGGCCGGCGATCGTGAGTTTGAATTCCAGCGTCTTCATGGCATGGGACAGGAACTGTACGACACTATTTTGGCGGAAAGCCGAGCTCGCACAGTCAGAATTTATGCCCCGATAGGTGCCCATAAAGATCTGCTGCCCTATCTGGTGCGCCGTCTGCTGGAAAACGGTGCCAACACGTCATTTGTGCATAAGTTGGTGGATCCCAAGACGCCGATCGATTCACTGATCACCCACCCTCTGGTGACAGTCAAACAATACAAAACCCTGGCCAATAACAAGATAGTGAAGCCTGCCGACATCTTTGGCAGTGAACGCAAAAACTCCAAGGGACTCAATATGAACATTCTCTCTGAAGCCGAACCCTTCTTCGCAGCACTGGATCAGTTCAAGACTCATCAATGGCATGGCGGCCCGCTGATCAATGGTGAAACCCTGAGCGGCGAGTCAAAGGCGGTTGTCAGCCCCTATGACACGACACAAACCGTCGGTCAGGTGGTTTTTGCCGACAACCAAGCCGTCGAGCAGGCCATAAGTTCAGCCGTCGCCGCCTTCCCTGCCTGGTGTCGCACGCCGGTGGAAAAGCGCGCCAACGCGCTGCAAAAACTGGCCGACCTGCTGGAAGAAAATCGCGAAGAGCTGATCGTGCTCTGTACCCGCGAAGCAGGCAAGAGTCTGCAGGACGGCATAGATGAAGTCCGTGAAGCCATCGACTTCTGCCGCTACTATGCAGTGCAGGCCAAGAAGATGATGAGCAAACCCGAGCTGCTCCCTGGGCCGACCGGTGAATTGAACGAGCTGTTTGTTCAAGGCCGCGGTGTGTTTGTCTGTATCAGCCCCTGGAACTTCCCGTTGGCGATTTTCCTCGGTCAGGTGACTGCTGCCCTTGCTGCCGGCAACACAGTTATCGCCAAACCTGCCGAGCAAACCTGCCTGGTGGGTTACCGCGCCGTACAACTGGCCCATGAAGCCGGGATCCCCAAAGAAGTGCTGCAATTCCTGCCGGGCACAGGCGCCAGTGTCGGCGCCGCACTGACCAGCGACGAACGTATCGGCGGCGTATGCTTCACAGGTTCGACCGGCACGGCCAAGGTGATCAACCGTGCTCTGGCTGCCCGCGAAGGCGCCATCATTCCGCTTATCGCCGAAACCGGTGGTCAAAATGCCATGGTGGTAGACTCCACCTCCCAGCCGGAGCAAGTGGTCAACGATGTGGTTGCCTCTTCCTTTACCAGTGCCGGCCAGCGCTGCTCGGCGCTGCGGGTACTCTATCTGCAGGAAGATATCGCCGATCGGGTACTGGAGATCCTCAAGGGTGCCATGGATGAACTCAGCATTGGCTATCCAGGTTCAGTGAAGACAGATGTCGGCCCTGTGATCGATGCCACAGCCAAGGCCAATCTCAACGCTCATATCGAGCACATCAAACAGGTAGGCAAGCTTATCAAACAGGTGGAGCTGCCCGCTGACTGTAAGGATGGCCATTTCGTTGCTCCAACAGCGGTGGAAATCGATTCCATCAAGGTGCTGGAGAAAGAGCATTTCGGCCCGATACTGCACGTTATCCGTTTCAAAGCCTCAGAGCTGGACAAGGTGATTGCCGATATCAACAGCACAGGCTTTGGTCTGACTCTGGGGATCCACAGCCGCAATGAAGGCCACGCCCTGAGCGTTGCCGACCGAGTCAATGTAGGTAACGTCTATATCAACCGTAACCAGATTGGCGCCGTGGTGGGTGTGCAGCCCTTCGGTGGTCAGGGGCTTTCCGGCACAGGCCCCAAGGCTGGCGGGCCACACTACCTGACCCGCTTTATGACGGAGAAGACCCGCACCAACAACATCACAGCCATAGGTGGCAATGCCACTCTACTGTCACTGGGTGATGCGGAATAATCTCCACCCATGAAAAAAGCCAGGAATAGTTTCCTGGCTTTTTATTACCTGCTCACGGCAAACAAACTCACGCTATCAGCTCTTGGCTTCCTCGGGACAAAAGTTGTCCATCACCAGAGCGCAGGCTGCATCGCCGGTAATATTCAGCGATGTACGTATCATGTCAAATACCCGGTCGAGGGCAAACAGCAGTGGCAATCCATCAATAGGGATCTTGGCCGCCAGCAATACGGCCACCACCAGGAAAGAAGGTCCCGGCACCCCGGCCTGGCCAATAGCGCCCAAGGTAGAGGTGAAGATGATAGCCGCATAGGCGGCAAGGCTCAGATCAATGTTATACATTTGGGCAAAGAACATGGCGACCAAACCATAATAGATGGCGTTGCCGCTCATATTGATGGTGGCGCCCAACGGCAATACGAAAGAAGCCGTGGCTTTTGAGACTTTCAACTCCTGCTCACAGGTTTCCATATTCACCGGCAAGGTTGCCATGGAGGAAGCTGTGGACAGCGCCATGACCTGTGGCTTTTTCATTGCACTGATAAAGCGTGCCGCCGACACCTTGGAAAACAGTTGCACCACCAAGGGGAAGAAGATGAAACCATAAATCAAAATTGCCCCAACGAAGACGATGAACAGTTTAAATACCACCTCCAGGGCTTCAAAACCAAAGGTGCCGACTGAGTCAGCCATCAGACCGAATACGCCTATGGGGGCCACCAGCATCACACAGTTGATCATCCATACCATGGCCTCCGTGATGGCGTTGAGCGCGCCGAGGATCGGCTTGGCACCATCGCCCTTGACCTTGGTCAGTGCTATGCCGAAGAAGATACTGAACACCAGGATCTGCAGAATATTGCCGCCTGTCAGCGACTCAAACACATTGGTCGGTATCATGCCGATGAAGGTATCCATCACCCCGGGGAGATCGCCCTGCTCCTTGGTGACCTCCATCAGATCCGTCATACTGTGAGCGGTAAAATCAACACCCTTGCCCGGTTCAAAAAGGTTTCCCAGCGCCAATGCCATCGCCACGGCAATGCCCGAAGTCACAATAAAGAAGCCGAATGTTCCGAGACCGATTTTCCCCGCCGATGGCGTATCCCCCAGGCTGGCGGCACCGGAGATGATGGCCACCAATACCAGAGGAATGACCAGCATCTTGATTAGATGGATAAAAATAGTCCCCAGTGGAGCAAACATGCTGGCATCTTTGCCCAACCACCAGCCGACAGCCGCCCCCAAAAACATGGCAATCACGACTTGCACGCCGATATTGCCAATCCAGTGTTTGTTATTCATTGTTATGTCCCCGCCGCACAAGGGCGTCATCTTGTCAAAATCAAAGCGGGCAAAGGTACCACATTCAAGCCAATCGCTTCCGTGAGTTTTCTCGACTCAGGCTCAACAATTAGTCAAAAATGGCAAAAGATGCAAAGAGAATTGGAAAAATTCAATTCTCTTTACCTAGAAATGAGGAAAGTTTAAAAAAACTTGGATTTTAGCGGCCAGAAGTAGAGATATTTCAAAGCCTACAGCTGAGTAGAAACTGCCAAGGCTGCAGCTGCGGCCAATGCCACCAGCACTATCCAGACCATTGCATTGCCGCTCCCAGGCTCTTGGTCGGCCAATTCCAGTTCCGGATGCCCCTGCAAATAGTCTTCCACCTTCCTCTTTGCCTCTTTTAGGCTCAAGTTCTCACGTTCACGCAGGTGTTTAATTGCAAGAATCTTTTGCTTGTCTTCCAGCAAACTGATCACTTCCAAATCCAAGGAGCTTTCTTTGGTAGGGTTCATAGTATCTTCCTGATTGAGGGTGGACATCATTGTCACGACTTTCCTAATACAGATAACTTTAGCCATAAAAAGGTGTTGAGCCAAGTAGTAACTTGTTCTCTTTTTTAGCTATTAATGTTTTCCTACGGGATAAAAGCCTGGCTCCTACAAGGCAAAAAACATCAAAGCGCATTGATTGCGCTGCAACCGCATGTTTGTGCCTCAATTGCGGCCAATATGGGAGATTTATTCCCATAACCGCTTCAGAAAAAAAACCACTACAGCACGGGGATTTTCACAGTAACCCGCTATTTATTAACGGCAACACCCGATTATTAACAAAGTTTAATTCCCTCCTCATCTTGGCCTCATCTGCAGTTGTTTATTCTGCCGCCGTTTTTGAAATCCATGACCCTAAGGAGAACAGAATGCAAAGAAGCATATGGCTGGTTCCTCTCGTTGCCGGACTGAGCGCCTGTGGCGGTTCAGACTCCAATGAGCCGAACAATCCCGATCCCCAACCGCCGGTTTCCACTTTGGCCAAGACTATCCAAGGTACCCTGCAAAAGGTCGATACGGATAAGCTCTGGGTCAATGGTGTAGCAATCCCGGCGGCCCGGGCCAGTGTTGAAATCAATGAAACCAAGGCCAGTGTCGCCGAGCTGAAACCAGGTATGCAGCTCAACATCAACACAGATGGCAGCAGTGCCACCAGCGTGGATTATGACCCTGTGCTGGTTTCCCCGGTGAGCGCTATTGATGGCGAGCAGGCTGTTGTGGCCGGCTACCGGGTGACAGGGCTGGACATAAGTAAAATTAAGGCCGGCGACATAGTTGAGATCAGTGGTTATAACCTGAGTGATAACCAGTTCAAGGCCACCTACTTTGCTATCGACAATGACAGGCAAGAGATGGAAGTTGAAGGCAGGGTAAGCAAGCTGGACACCCATCTGAAGCAGTTCTATATCGGTAGCATGCAGGTGGACTATGGTGCCAATGCCGTGCAGGTAGAAGGCACACTGGCCAATGGTTCCTGGGTAGAAGTTGAAGGTCAATATCAGGGTGAAGTATTACTGGCTTCTGAAGTGGAAGTCGAACGCGCCCCGGATTTGGACAACGGCACTGAGGTGGAACTCGAAGGTCAGGTTACCTGGGTCAACGAGTTGCAAACCCGCTTTACCCTGAACCAAAAATGGCAAGTGACACTGGATGGCAAGACTCTCTTTGAAGATGGCACTGTTGCCGATCTCAAACCCGGTGCCTTGGTCGATGTGGAAGGCCTGTGGCAAGACGATACTCAAGAGCTGAAGGCCACCGAAATTGAATTTGAGAAACAGAGTCAGCCTCCTGTAATTGCAGGCCACGGCTTCGAGGTTGAAGGCAAGGCAGTGTATGAGGCCGGTGTATTCAGCATCAACGGCATAGTGCTGACACTGACGCCTCAGACCCGCTTTGAAGATGGGTTGAACCAAGCCAGCCTCAACGGCACCTGGGTACAGGTTGAAGGATCAGAGCAAAATGGCCAATTCCTGGTGATGGAAATCGAACCTGAGGTGCAGGAAGCGGACATAGAGCTCAAGGGCTTGGTCAATGATGACGGCCAAGGCGCCAGCCTCTGGGGTTATAAGGCCAGCGACGACAGCCTCAAGCCTCATATCGGCAAGAGGGTCGACCTGGAATGCCGCTTCAGTGGCGAACTGCTGAGCCAGTGCCGCCTGGATGATTGATAGCGCAAGACTTTGCTAACCCAAGGTTTTGGGCAAAAGAGTGCCGGCTTACTGCCGGCACTCTTGTTTCTATTTTTGTAGACGGCTTTATCGCAAAGGCCTGAAGCCTGCGTAACTCAACTTGCCTTGCTGGTTTAACGGGTCACCAAGGGGTTTTAGTTTGGCCTCGGTGCGGCTCTTACAGCCACAGCCGCCACAACCGCCTTTCGCTTCCGCTTCATGGCCGTGATCATCACCATGACAAGCTGCGCCGGTTTCATTATGACCATGGCAACCACAGCCGCCACCACAACCTCCTTTGGCTTGATGTTTGAGTGATGGACGTCCAGCCGCGGCATTGGTCAGCCGCAACTGAATATCGCTGGCCGCAACCAGCAAAGCGGCTATATCGCTGCTCTCTTTGCCTGGCCGACAAACGCTGATGCCGCCATCGAGCAGCTTACCCAACATTCGCTCGCCGATTTGATCCACCAACACAATGCGGCCACCTTTGTCCTTGATAAGTTGCAGCATCGCCTTTTTGGCGGCGCAGTTACCGCCTGCGACTGCCGGGTTATCCAGGGTAAAACAGTGGTTATGGTGGTTATCATAAAAGGCCAGTTCTTTGGCCTTGGTAAAATGCCCGGCCAAGCGGCCCCGGCTCAAGGGTATCACTATCATCTCTGTTCCTCAGTGTGGGGCAACTCCAGCATCTGTCCCTCTATCAGGGCCTTGGCCAGCTTATGGCGTGCCTGCTTAATCAAGTTGCCAAAGGTCTGTCTGGATATCCCCATCTGCTCGGCGGCCTCTTGTTGCGCCAGACCGCGAAAGTCGGCTAGCGCCAGGGCCTCAAACTCATCGGCCGCCAAGGCGACCGCCTCCAGGGCTGAGGCCGGAATGCCGTTGGGTTTGTAGAAGCGGCAGGGCGTGCCATGCTGCAGGCGGCGGCATTTTCTGGGTCTGGGCATGGGAGTATCCTTATTGGTTATTAGCATATGCCAATAACTTTATTCTGACTTTGAACCCGTATGGGATCTGTGATCCAGGCGAGAATTTAGCGCTTTTAAAGCAAAAAGGGATGCCGATGCATCCCTTTGAATAAGCTAACTTGAGTCTCTTTTTGAACCTCTGCGGCTCAGTGTAACCTCTGATACAGGGCGCTGTAGGCAGTTGACTCCTGCAGCAACTGCTCATGGCTGCCACTGGCCACTATCTTGCCTTCATCCAACAGGTGAATGGCATCCATCTGCGCCATACCGGTTAAGCGATGGCTTATCATCACCAGCGTCTTATCTTTGGCAAACTGCAGCAGCAACTTGAGGATCTCCTGCTCGGTGCGCCGATCAAGCCCCTCTGTAGGTTCATCAAGCAGCAGCAATGGCGCATCCCGCAGCAATGCACGAGCCACGCCGATCCGGCGCTGCTCGCCACCGGATAGCTGACGCCCGCCCTCACCTATCCAGGCGTTGAGCCCCTCGCCGTCAAGCAGCCCCTCCAGCCCAACCTGGCGCAGCACCTCGGCTAGCGTGTCATCGGTAACTTTTTCCGGCAAGGCCAGCTGCAGGTTATCTCTGAGACTGGCGCTGAGCAGTTGCACCCGTTGACTGACCACTGTCATGGAAGCCCGCAAGGTCTTTTCATCCAAGGAGGCCACAGGCACGCCGCCCAGCAATATGTCACCCTGCTGCGGCTGCCACTGACGGGTTATCAAGGTCAGCAGGCTGGACTTACCCGAGCCGGTTTTCCCAAGGAGCGCCACCTTGCTGCCCGCCGAGACCTGCAACGACAAGCCCTGCAGCACTGGCTGGGTATCTGTGTAACCGAAATGCACATCTTTGATGCTAAGGGCGCCGCTCTCGGGCATGGCTGCCGAGACGGTAGGGAATTCAATGTCGGAGCGCTGCTCTGTCAGCTCAGATACCCGCTTGGCGGCCAAGAGCACAGAAGACAGATGTTGAAAGGCGCCGGCCAGCGGCATCATCATCTCGATACAGGCCAGAGTGGCAAACAAAACCATGGCCAGCAAAGGCCCGGGAGGCACGGCCGGCCCAACTCCTGCGGCGGCAAACCAAAGCAACAGCAACACCAACAAGCCGTGACAGAGGATCAACATGGCCTGGCTCAGGCCGGTGATCGCCGCCATTGCCTTCTGACTGGCAAACCAGCTCTGCTCGGCGCGGTCGAGTTCCGCCCGAAAGCTTTCAGCAGCGCCACCTTTGGCATCGGAGAACAAACACAGCTCCGCCTGGCCGGACAACCACTCCAGCAGCCGTACCCGGTAGCTGCGCCGCGCTTCAATCAACTCGCGCCCGGGCTGCCTGCCAAGCAGATAGAACACACTCGGCAACAACAACCAACTGAGCAAGAGGCCAGTACAAAGCAGGAGAGCCAAGTTGAGATCAAACCAACCGATAAAGGTGGTCAATGCCAGCAACATCAGCAAGAAGGCCGTCAGCGGCGTCAACAACCTCAGATACAGGTGATCCAGCGTGTCGATATCGGCCACCAAACGGTTGAGCAGATCGCCGCGGCGCATCCCGGATAGATTGCGTTCACTCAAAGGCAGCAAAGAGCGCCAGGCCCATAACCTGAGATCGGTCAGGATCCTGAAAGTGGCCTCATGGGTAGCCAGCCTTTCACCGTAGCGGCTTGCCGTGCGGGCAATGGAGAGGAAACGCACCCCGCCCGCCGGAGTAAAGTAGTTGAAGGTTTCCGCCGTCGCCAGAGCCAGACCGGCCACTGCCGTAGCAGATAAGAACCAGCCGGAGAGCGACAACAGGCCAATACCGGCCATTAGGGTCGTTACTGTCAGCAGCAGGCCGACAAACATCATCAAAGACTGGCGGCGGAACAGACGGATAAAGGGCAGTAACAGCTTCATCTCAGCGCTCCTCCCCTGACTCTGGATTTGACTCTGACTTTGACTCAGACGCGGGTTTTGAGTCTGACCCGGCTTCCGGCTCAGCGGCCGCAGCAATCGGCGGCGGCGATGCCTTTGACGTATCATCGAGGGAGACCGCCAGCGGCAGCTCATCCAACATCTGCGCCAGCAAGCCCGGCTGCGCTTTGAGCTCGGCAAAGATGCCCTGCTGCACCAGTTTTCCCTGATCCAGCACCAGGACTCTGTCCATCCGATCCAGTTGATCCAATCTGTGGGTCACCATCAGGCAGCTCTTGCCTGCCATCGCCTGCCACAGCGCACTAAGCACCAGTTGTTCACTCTGGCTATCGAGGCTGGCGCTGGGCTCATCGAGCATAAACAGCTGCGCCTGACGCCCAAGGGCACGGGCCAAAGCCAGCCGCTGCGCTTGCCCCACAGACAGGCCTCCGCTGTATTCATCCAATTGATGCGCCAGCCCATCCGGCAAGGCGCGAACATAGTCGGCCACCTTGGCCTGTTGCAGATAATCCCACAATTGCGCCTCGGTCAGCTCGGGCTGGCCGAGGCGCAGATTATCGGCGATGGTGCCGTGGAACAGCTGAGGATTCTGGCCAAGCCAAGCGATACGGCTACGCCAGGCGGCAGGATCCAGCTCGGCCAGTTCAATACCATTGAGCTTTAAGCTGCCCTCATAGGGCAGAAACCCCAGCAGAGCGTTGAGCAGGCTGGTTTTACCGGCGCCACTCGGGCCCACCAAGGCCAACTTATCGCCCGCCGCTAAACTAAAACTCAGCGGCCCGAGTAAAGGCACGCCGTCTATGCTCAACACCTTGAGATCCCTGGCCTGCAGTTCAATACTCTCACCGGAGAGGGGCTGTTCGCCACGCTTGAGTGGCTCAGGCAATTCCAGCAGTGCCATCAAGGATTCGGCGGCGCCCACCGCCTGGGCCTTGGCATGGTAGTGAGTGCCCATGTCGCGCAGCGGCTGATAAAACTCTGGTGCCAAAATCAGTACAAACATCCCGGTAAACAGGCTGATACCCATGCCGTAATGGCCAAAGTCCAGGTGCCCCAGATAACTGAAGCCGAAATACACCGCCAAAATGGCGATGGATACCGCGGCGAAAAATTCCAGCACGGCGGAGCTGAGAAACGCCATTCTGAGCACTGCCATGGTACGCTCACGAAAGTCTTCCGAGGCCTTGCCTATGGCGCGCTGCTCCGCTTCGGCGCGGTAGAAAAGCTTGAGTGTCGGCAAAGCCTTGAGGCGATCCATAAAGTGGCCGCTCAATTGCTGCAGCGCACTGAAATGCTTGCGGTTGGCATCGGCGGCGCCCATGCCGACCAAGACCATAAACAGTGGAATAAGGGGAGCAGTGCCGAGCAAAATCAGGCCACCGGCCCAGTTGATGGGGAAAACACATACCAAGATGATCAACGGAATAAAGGCCGCCAGGCTCATCTGCGGCAGGTAACGGCCGTAGAAATCCTGCAAGTCTTCTATCTGTTCCAGCACTATACTGGCCCAACTGCCGACAGGCTTGCCATTGACAAAGGCCGGCCCCAGGCGCTCAAGCTTATTTAGCACAGCGGCGCGCATCTGCTCTCTAAGGCGCCTGCCGGCCTCGAAGCTGACTCGCTCCCTGAGCCAAGCGATAACCGCTCGCAGCAACACCAGAGTGGCAAAGGCCAACATATGCGGAATAAATGCCTGCCTCTCTAGCTCGTTGATGATCAGCCCCTGCAACACAGTGGCCAGCACCCAGGCCTGGCCCACCAGCGCCAAGCCGTTGAGTACGCCCAACAACACAGAGAGTTTAAGGAAGGGGCCACAGGCAGATTGCTGCGCTTTGAGCCAGCGACCGAGTTGTTTCTCTAAGGATTTGTCCATGGGATCCTACTGCAAAATCAGCTAATGACTCTATTGCTGCCAAAGCCGCAAGGCAATAGCTTGACCTAAGGCGAATCGTTCGGTAGGAAAGCAGTATCGCAGGCATTGCCAAGGGAAGAAACCCGCCGCCAAGGAACTGTTACCGGACTCACAAAATTTGCGCCAGATCAAATAATCGTATCTTACGCCGAACGGATTAAGCCCAGGTTAACGCCATCCCCACAATCTACTTAACGCTAGATCTACTAATGCTAGAGGTTCACTTCGATGGCACAGCTACCGCAGTGAGCACACGGTGCATACTCACGGGGTAATACCAGCTCAATCGAGACTACCGACCAGAGATGGAGTGCCCTCAACGGCTGTGACCAAAACGCACCAGCACATGCCACAGCAACTTGAGCTGCTGCTTGAGCTCGGTTTCATTGCCATGCATGCGCCACTGCTGCGGATCTTTATGCAGTGCCAGCGCCGCCTCCCCTATCAGACGGGCATCGAGCAGGCCATCCGGTGCCACCAAGGAGGCGAGCTTGGGCATGGCGGCACCGCGAAAATCTGGCGGCACCTCATCAACCGGCATTTGATAGCCCTGATGCCAACACAGCTGCAGTCGGTACTTGTCACACAAGCGCTGAATCAGAATCTCCATCTCTGTGCCTTTGAATGCCGGGTCGGCCACCAAGTGAGTCAGGTCTTCACCTATCACCAGCTCACCATGGCATTGAGCCTCAATGTAATGATCCAGGTCACCGCTCATGGGGCGCTCAAACCTGGCTGCCACCCCCAAAGGCAAGGCATTAACTAGATAATCGACCAAGGCCGCCGGGCGCAACTGACTTACACCCAATGCCGAACTACGTTCAAAGCACTCGTTGAACAGCGCGGCAAAAATATCTTCAAAGCAGGCCGCAGTTCCTTTTTCCCTGGGCTCTCGGCAGGAGTCCAGATAGCTGAACGTGCAGCGGTGCAGCAACGCAGGTGATGACAACAGATAACAACTGCCGAAACGGGCCGAGGGGCCGTTTTGGTGCATGCCCAGATCCAGGGCGCCGTATTTTGGGCGCCCTCTGGCGCCACGATAACAGTCGCCAAACAGCTGGTTTTCCCAATGATCTCGCGGACCACCAACCTGAGGCGAGAGTTTGCCGTTGGATACCCGGGTTTCAAACTGGGTCTTGTAAATACCGTCGGCCAGCATACCGGCCAACACGGGCCAACCGCGGGAGTCGATTCTGTCCGGGTGGAAATGAAAGGCGATACGGCCATGTTGAGCCAGCATATTCAACCCGAGCGCAAGCCGTGCCGTGTCGATGGCGGACATCAACTGCACATTCTTGATCACGCTCAGCGCATACTCCCTGCGATGCAGGGCCTGTGCCTGTATATGCTCTATTGCCCCCATACACCTCACCGAGTCGAGGCCTGAATTTGGCTCTTGCTTTTCCAAGATAGGTTAAGCGGCTGCTTTGCAACAGTAAAAGTTAAGACAAGCGTAAAATAAAAGGGTTCAAGTTGGCTGCAATTAGCACTTTAGCCGCAAATGCTGTAAGCTTGCCGCCTTCGCCGCAACGCTGTGCACTGCGGCTCCCATATCTCAGCTCCGCGCTGTCAATTGAGAAGATTGCATGAGTTTTGCCTCCCTGGGCCTGTCGGCCCCGATTTTGAACGCTGTCGCCGAACAAGGTTACTCCACTCCATCCCCCATTCAAGCCCAGGCCATTCCCGCAGTATTGCAGGGCCGGGATGTGATGGCTGCCGCCCAGACAGGGACAGGCAAAACCGCCGGCTTCACCTTGCCTTTGCTGGAGCGTCTCAATGGTGGCATTCGTCCGCGGGGCAACCATATCCGCGCTTTGGTGCTGACACCCACCCGTGAGCTGGCCGCTCAGGTGGCCGAAAGCGTCAGTCTCTATGGCAAGCATCTGGATCTGCGTAGCTCAGTGGTCTTTGGCGGTGTTTCCATTAACCCACAGATGCAGACCTTGAGAAAAGGGGTCGATATCCTGGTGGCCACACCTGGACGCCTGTTGGATCTGTACCAACAAAATGCCGTCAAGTTCGGCCAGCTGGAAGTGCTGGTGCTGGACGAAGCCGACCGCATGCTGGATATGGGCTTTATTCACGACATCAAAAAAATTCTGGCTTTGCTGCCGGCCAAGCGACAAAACCTGATGTTCAGTGCCACCTTCTCTGACGACATTCGCCGCCTGGCAAAGGGCTTGGTGCACGATCCCGCCGAGATCTCAGTGGCTCCGGCCAATAGCACCGCCGAGCGGGTGAGCCAGAAGTTGCACCCGGTAGACAAGTCAAAGAAATCGGCGCTGCTGACCTCGCTTATCAAAGAGTACAAGTGGCAACAGGTACTGGTGTTTACCCGCACCAAACACGGTGCCAACCGTCTGGCCAAGCACCTGGATGGCAAAGGAATTGGCGCGGCCGCCATCCACGGCAACAAGAGCCAGGGTGCCAGAACCAAGGCTCTGGCCGATTTCAAGAGTGGCAAGGTTAAGGTGTTGGTTGCCACAGATATTGCCGCCCGCGGCCTGGATATAGATCAATTGCCACAAGTGGTTAACTTCGATCTGCCCAATGTGGCCGAAGACTATGTGCACCGCATCGGCCGTACCGGCCGCGCCGGTGCCAGTGGTCAGGCAGTGTCTCTGGTAAGTGCGGAAGAATTCAAGCAGCTCAAAGACATAGAGCAGCTGATCGGCAAGACTATCGAGCGTGAAATCGTCAATGGCTTCGAACCTCAGGAAGCCTTGCCGGAATCGCGACTCAACCCGAATAAGATAGGCCCGAAAAAGCCCAAGAAGCCGAAAAAGCCCAAAGAGGGACATCAGGATGGCCAGCGTAGCGGCAACCTGGATAAAGGTAATGGCAACAAACCGGCCAATGCTGAAAACCGCCATCGTCGTCCGGCCCAGGGCGCCAAGACCGAGGGTTCAAGTGCCAGACGTAAGCCCACGAACGCCAAACCTCAGGGCGGTCGCTCCCAGGAGAGTAAGCCGCAAGGCGCCGGCAAGGGCAATAGCGGCTCAGGCCAGCAGCGCAATAACCAGGGCCGGGCATCACAGCAACGCGACTCACAAGCGCGCGGCTCCCGGCAAAGAAATGAGCGCTAAGCTCAATCAAGCCTGAGATTGAAAGCCCACCCGAGTGGGCTTTTTCAATGCTGCTAGATTAGTCTGCCTAAAAACCATCCCCGCCTGTTACAATACCCCTTTACCATTTTTGCTCCATTTGCGAGCCCATAGGACACAGCTTGAGTGATTTACCCTTTTCCAGCCTGCCGTTGAAACCCGCCCTGCTGGCCACCCTGAACGATCTTGGTTTCACCGCCATGACCCAGGTTCAAGCCGCCAGCCTGCCGGCCATTATTGAAGGCCGCGACGTGTTGGCTCAGGCGAAAACCGGCTCGGGCAAAACGGCGGCCTTCGGTCTTGGGCTATTGAATCGACTCAATGTGAAACGTTTTCGGGTGCAGTCCCTGGTGCTCTGCCCTACCCGGGAGCTGGCCGATCAGGTGGCCAAGGAGCTGCGCCGTTTTGCCCGCGGCATTCACAACATCAAGATCCTGACCCTGTGCGGCGGTGTGCCTGTGGGGCCGCAGATAGGCTCGCTGGAACATGGCGCGCACATTATAGTTGGCACCCCGGGGCGGGTACTGGACCATCTGCAGAAGGGGCGTCTGGATCTGGGCGAATTGCAGCAACTTGTGTTGGATGAAGCCGACCGCATGCTGGAGATGGGCTTTGCCGATGCGCTGGAGCAGATAAGCGCCTATATGCCGGACAAGCGCCAGAGTTTGCTGTTCAGCGCCACCTTCCCGGAGCCGATTGCCGAATTGGCCCGCGCCATGATGGATAAGCCGCTCAGCATCAAGTTGGAGCAGCAACATGATCAACTCAGCATAGCGCAGCAGTTTATCGAAGTGACGGACACCGCCTCCAGGCTGCAAGCGGTGGAAGCATTGCTACTGGCCCACAGGCCGGAGAGTGCCGTGGTATTTTGCAATACCAAAAAAGAAACCCAGGAGCTGGCCGACTGCCTGGAGCAACAGGGCTTCAGCGTGCGTGCACTCCATGGCGATCTGGATCAGCGCGAGCGCGATCAGGCGCTGGTGCAGTTTGCCCTCAAGAGCGTGGTGGTGTTGGTAGCCACAGATGTTGCCGCCCGGGGGCTGGATATCGAAGCCCTGGATCTGGTGATCAACTATCAACTGGCGTTCGATCCCGAAGTGCATGTGCACAGGGTCGGTCGTACCGGCCGCGCCGGTGCCTCGGGCCAGGCTGTCAGCCTGGTAGGCCCAAAAGATGGCATGCGAATGGCGCTGCTGGAGGATATCTTCGGCCCGCAAACCATGAGCGAACTGCCACAGCCCGGCAGTTTCTCCTCTGCGCCGATAAGAGCAGCAATGCGCTGCATCCGCATTGAAGGCGGCAAGAAGCATAAGCTGCGCCCGGGGGATATTCTCGGCGCCATCACAGCCGACAACCGCCTGACCGGCGCCGATGTGGGCAAGATACAAATTCAGGATATCTGGTCTTATGTGGCGGTGCGCAGCGAGTGTGCCAATACCGCGGTCAAATTACTGAGTGAGCGCAAGCTCAAAGGCAAGTCGTTCCGCGCCTGGGCGATGAAACCTTAAACCGAAACCATCAACACCGCCAAAGGCGGTGGTTTAAGAATGATAAAAAGCCTGCATCAATTGCAGGCTTTTCTTTTCGCAAACTGTGTTTTCATTTTTGCCGCTTTTTCACTTCAGGTCAGGCAACTCAGCTCTTATGGCTGCATTGTTTGCAGCACCCCAGCAGCTCAAGCTGAGGCGATGCCAGGCTGAACTGATTGGCATCGGCACTCTGTTGCAGCGCTTTACTGATCCCGGGCTCCAGCAGCACTTCCTCCACCTGATGACACTCTTGGCAGATGAGAAACTGTGCCTGACTATGACATTGGCAGTCGAGGGCACCGCAGCTAACAAACTTATTAAGCGTCAGTAGCTTATGTACCAGTTGCTGCTCAGCGAGAAACTCCAGCATGCGATAGACAGACACTATGGGAAGTTGCTGGTGAAACTCACTCTTGACCCTATCGGCTATCTCATAGGCAGACAGCGGCGTATCGCTCATCAGCAGTACACTCAACACCTGGCTGCGCTTTGCCGTCAACCGGCCGCCATTGGCCTGGCAACGGGCTTGCGACTGCTGGAGTTGTGCTTGGAGCTGTTCATTTTGATTCATAGTGGCGTTTGAGTTTAATTGAATGATCTGGGCTGAGCGTTTTGGCCATGTCTGTTGCCAATGTAAGTGGTCTGCATCGGCTCGGACTCTATGCTTCGAGTCTCTATGCTTCGAGTCCCTATGTTTCGAATCCCTGTGCTTTAAGCTCTGGCTCCCGGCTCATAGCATTGTACCTGCAATGGCTAGCGGTCGTCCAAGCCGGGAGAGAAAGCCTATCCAGCTTCACTGCATCAAGCGATTGTTTTGGGCTTGTCTATTGCCACGGCCCTTCCCTCGACTGTGACTTCAATGTCTATGTTGGCTAGCGCACGCCTATCCCCTGCACAGCCGCATAAAAGATCAAAAATAAAACAATCAAAACAAAAACCAAACAAAAGTAAATGAACTTGCTCCAAAGTCATGACAACAACAAAATAATGAAACGTTATAACATTACAAAATAAACCAATGAAATACTCAATTCCTTTGCTCTTGCTTGGCGGCGTCCTGCCGGTCGCAGCTGAGCAGATAGAACACCTGCAAGTCAGTGGTCAACGTCCTGAAACTTCACTCAGCTACCGCCTTGATGCCGATAAACTGGTTATGGAGGGGCCTAAGCTTGAGGAACAGAAAGCCGCCACGCTGGGAGATACTCTGAAATTACAACCCGGACTCAACAGCAGCTTTTTTGGCACTTCAGCCGGTCGCCCTCAAATCCGCGGTCTTGGCGGCCAGCGGGTTCTGATAGGCCTCAATGGCCTGGGGGTAAGAGACATGTCCTCAATAAGCGATGATCAACTGATCCCGGTGGAACCCTTTCTTGCCGACAGCATTAGTGTCATCAAGGGGCCAGCGGCCACCATTCTCTACGGTGGAGAGGCGATAGCCGGCCTGGTAGAGCTGCAGGATGGTCGTATTCCATTAGAGCAAGCTACTAGCCCCCTCGAAGGAAAGCTGGAGCTGCAAACCGGCTACAATGCCGATCAGAGCCTGATGAGCCGACTTCAGGGCGGCAATGAACGCCTGGTATTTAACTTGAACTTACTGCACAGGGAACGCAGTGATTATCATATCCCCGGCTTCAGTAAAGACCGCGATTGCAAGGATTGGAGCCAGATTGTGGGCGACTCACGCTTGGCGGATCAGTGCCAGATCGTACGCAGTCAGCCCGATTGGGAGTGGAACGGCAGTCGTTGGGTTGATGCAACCCCTGTTGAGCGGCAACAGATACGCGACCGCTCCATAGACAGCTTTGGTCGCGTCGACAACAGCAGCCTCTATATGACCAGCGGCAGTCTGGGGGCCAGCTTGCTGGGTGACAACAGCCTGCTGGGTGCCTCTGTGGGATATACAGAGAGTAATCGCGGCATTCCCGGATTCATGCATCTTGGCTCAAGGGCCACAGACACGCTGGAGCAAACCGGCGATATTCGCATTCACAGCAAACAACTAAGATTCGACGGCCTCTACCAATACAGATTCAGCGACCAGACATGGTTGCAGGACTTCAATCTCGCCACGGTCTACTCCAAACAGGAGGATGACGAGCAGATGTCAGCTCTGGACGTCAACGGCTTTGAACTCAATAACTGGCAACTCAACCCCAAGCTGAGCTACCAACTCCATCCACGTCTTCCCGGAGCGCTGGGGCTGCAATGGGAACAAAGCCAGCACCAAGGCTCGGGTGTGGACAATTACCTGCCGGAAATAGACACCAAGCGCCAGGCCGCTTTTTTGCTGCAGGACATTCTGCTGGGGCCTGTCAGTGTGCAGCTCGGTGGCCGCTTGGAAAAAGTCGACTATCAACCCGAATTGGGAGATTACCAGCCGGGGAGAGGCGCGGGAGCCAATATCAAGGCCCGTGATTTTCATCTGAAAAACTATTCCGCCACCCTGCGTTGGGATATTTCCTCCCTCTGGTGGTTACGCACCACCTTTGTCCATGCAGAGCGGGCTCCCGCGGTGAATGAGCTTTACGCCAGTAATCCCCATTTTGCCTTACTCATAGAAGAGCAAGGCAACAGCGACCTCAAGGCCGAGCAGAGCGACTCTTTGAGTCTCAGTACCGGCTTCAGCTATGGCGGCTTCAGCGCCAGTGCCAGTTGGTATCAAAACAAATATCAGGACTTCATCTATCTGGGGAACACAGGTGTCAGTCGCGGTGGTGTTTACGTCAGAGAATGGCGCCAGGCCGATACGGATAACGAAGGTATGGAGGCTGAAGTCAGCTATCGTTTGCCCTGGCAACGCTTTGGCGACATAGAACTGAGCGCCTTCATAGACAGGGTCAAAAACCAACCTGTATACCGCTACGATGGCAGTTATAACCCTTTTGATTTCCAAAATCCGCGAGAACCCCGCCCCGGAGAAGAGAAGGAATACTGGCGCCGTACCATGGAGGGCAGCAGCATGCCGAGAATGCCCGCCTCCCGCCAAGGGGCGGAACTGCGCTGGCAATATGGCGATCTGCGCGCCAGCATCAACTATATCCACTACGACAAGCAGGACAAGGTGGCTTATCTGGAAAATCCTTCCCGCAGCTATGGCCTATTGGGGGCTTACCTGGGAATAGAGCAAAACCTGTTTGGCCTCGACAGCGAGTGGTTTATCCGCTTGGATAACCTCACTGATGAAGATGCCCGCCCACACAATAGTTTCCTGCGTTACCTGGCACCATTACCGGGAAGAAGCGCCGCAGTGGGATTCAGAGCCAAGTTCTGACGCCATTCCCATTGCAGTAGACTCTCTAAAAGAAGCACACTGCTGTGACCGCATGATGCAGCCGCAGCAGTGGCTAAATTAGGCGAAACCTTAGCGATAAGAAGCCAAATTCTGTTCGCTAGTGAGATTCAGACTCGCAATCCCGGCATCAATATCCCGCGCCAGCTTTTCAAGCCCCAGGGAGAGACTCTCAACCAGCGCCGGGTATCCGTCTGAAGCAAGGGGCACGTCATAATGAAAGTCGGCCTGCAACACTTGTTCGCCGGAAGACTTACTGATGCGCCAATGGCCCCCAATCAAGGCATCGCCGCTGTATCGTCCGTGAAACTCGTTGAAACCTAAAGTCAGGGTTAACGGCTGCTGCGCTGGTATATTGACCCAGGCCTCACGTGGGCATTCATTGGCCAACAAAGATGCCATCTTGACCTTTATCTGCTCAGTGATATCACCGGCCCACAGATGCTGACGGGCGATAGCCAATTCATGGTTTGAAACCTGATAAACCAAACCATTGCCCGCCAGAAAATCCGCCATTTCCACCCCGGCGAGGCGCCATTGACACTGGCGCTGAGGGGATGTTGCTCTCGCTTCAGGAGTTGCCTGCGGCGCTTTACCCAAGAAGTAAGTGGCTACCTGGGGTTGGCTGGAGCAGCCGGCCAATACCAGCAGTAGAGAAAACAGGATAATTCGCATATCAATCGGCCTTTTTCGGTGTCGGATCGGCGGCAGTATCAGCCCCCATGATCAAGAGGTTGGGTTTTTCATTCAGTTGCCGTGACAAGGGCTGCAACTCCCGCATCACAGCCTTGAGCTGTTTCAGGCTGGATTGCAATTCGGCGTACATGGCCGAGTCCTGGCCATAGTCCTGCGCCATCCCTTGAAATTCCCGCAGCGTGTTTTGCAGCTCACCCGGTAAGGCCTGCATCTCCTGTTGTTTAAGCAACTGCTCCAACCTTTGCCCCACCTTGTCCCATTGCGCCAAGGCGGCACTGGTGTTTTCCAGGGTATGGTTGACCCCCTGGAAAGTGCTCTCCAGTGGTAAGTTATTTAATTTGCTGATCAGTTGCCCCACCTGTTTTTGTATTTCGGCCACTCCGGCACGCTTGGTGGGAAACAGTGGATACTCCATAAAAGTTCCGGCCTGGTATGGCTCGGCATCCGGATACAGATCCAAGTCGATGAATAGCGCGCCGGTTAACAGACTCCCTGTCTTGAGACTCGCTCTCAGGCCGGCCCCCAAGTCTCTGTCTATTTCTGAGCGCAGCTGCTCAAGCCCCGTCGACTCGGCGTTTTCAAATACCCGTGCCAGCTCAATTCTGACCAATACAGGAATGGTGCCATTGCTGAGTCCTGCGCCATGAACACCATACTGCTGCAACGTCAGCGGTGCCTTGACCACTTTACCTATGGTAATACCGCGGAATTCGACGCTGGCGCCTTCATGCAGCCCCCGCACCGACTCATCAAACAACATGACATATTCCAAATACTGGCTATAAAGACTCTGACTGGCCAGCTCCCGCGAGTCATAGAGACGGAAATGGTCCTCACCATCCTCAACCTTTTCCCCGGCCAAACGCCCCTCAGGCAAGCCAAAGCTGACGCCTCCTCTGAGCAATGACTCCAGGGAACCCACCTGCAGATCCAGCCCCTTGGCAGACAGCTGCATATTCAGCCCCGAAGCCAGCCAAAATTGGCTGTTGCTGCGTACCAACTCATCATAGGGTTTATTGATAAACAACTGGTAAAACGCCTGGCGTTTATCGGTATCAAAGCCGGTGCTTTCCACTCTGCCGACAGTGAAGCCTTCGTAGAGTACAGGGTCGCCGACACCGAGCTTGCCCGCCTGGCGGCTATTGAGCACTACCCTGATGCCCTGTTCATCGGCCGAGGCCACCGGAGGATGCTCCAGCACATTGAATTCATAATGGCCGACGGCAGATCTTCCCGGCTCCAGCTCTATGTAGGCACCGGACAACAAGGTATCGAGCCCTGTTATCCCCTCTTTGCCGATCCTGGGCTTTACCACCCAGAAGCGGGCGTCTGTGGTGAGCATTCTCTCGGCGTCCGGCGACACTCTTGCCGTCGCAATAATCGCGCTGTAATCATCACTCAATTTAATGCTCTCAATCACACCAACATTGACATTACGCGACTTGATAAAGGTTTTGCCTACCTCTATGCCTTCGGCGGTCTTGAGGTGTAGCTTGATCTCACTGCCGAGCTGATTGAAGTAGTCATATAGCATCAAACAGCCGATGAGTAATGCAACTATAGGTATCAGCCAAACTGTCTTACTTTGCCCAGCAACTTACGTCGAAAGATTTTACAATTCCAATCGACGCAGTTATCTGCAAGTAATGCGTAGAGCTGGAATACGTTTTTTTGGAAAAATAAATACCAACAACTTTATTCATCATATTGACGCTCATTATGGGATTAAGCTATTGCGACTTAATCTGGCGCATATGAAGTCATTTATTCGAAGATGCATCACATAACTGCACAGTTTTGTATTTGATGATGGGACTATTAGTATGCAGAATGTAAGTTATCCATCTTACTTTTATTAAATATTAGACAGCTTTATCAAAAAGGATAATTTTACTTTTCAACAAGATGTGTCAATGCAAGTCGCAAATGACACCCTTAACAATACAAAGTCATAAAGCCTGAAGGACATCCTTTATTTTCACAACAAGCTTATTACATTCATCTTCATTCTCAATATTGGCATAGCTAATTATAATCCCTTGTTTCTTTTCACTTGTTGACCATGAAGATAACGGTTCAACATGAAGACCTTTTTTTAAGAGATACTTTGATAGTTCTACATCTGTACACTTATTTAAACTTAACAATAATGTAATGTTCATACCACCATCCGGGTGAATAACACTCACTTCGTTCAAAATGGACTTTAAAACTTTTAAAGTAAACATCCTGCGCACTCTATACACCTCCTTCATACGCTGAATATGACGGTAAAAATGTCCTTCAATCATAAACAATGTTACTGCTCTCTGTGTAAATTCAGATACATTATTTGAATGCAAATCAGCAATATTGAGAAAAGTTTCCACTTTATATTCAGGCACAACAAAATATGCCAGCCTCAAACTGGGACAAAGGACCTTGCTAAACGTCCCCATATAAATAACCCTATTATTGACATCAAGGCTTTTCAGTGCAGGATTATTATGTTGTCCATTACAAAAGTCTCCATCATAATCATCCTCAATAATCCATGCTTCATTTCTTGTGGCCCACTTTAACAAGTCCTTTCGACGCCGCAATGACAAGGCAATGCATGTTGGACTCTGATGTGCAGGTGTTACAATTACAGCAGAAAAACTCCCATCGGGAGGGATGATTAACCCTTCCATATCAAGCTCTGTTGGTTCGGGAACCAACCCGTTACTTCTCAACAATTTTCTTGTTAACGGATACCCTGGGTCCTCAATGACAACCTTCGAGTTATTCCTTAATAGAGCTTGCACTATCCAATTTATAGAATTTATATAACCTGTAGTTATAAATATTTGATGAGGTTTACACTGGATACCTTTTGACATCTGCAAATATCTAGCAATAGCTATTCTTAGATCCAATATTCCCTGAGGATTTTTTTGATAAAGATCAATAACCTTGGTCTCTCTTGCACATTTTGCTATAGTTTTAGACCATACTTTGCGAGGGAAGCAATCCATGGCGGGAATACCTAGCTTGAACGGGATTTCGCAATCAAACTTACTTTGAGATAGAGATTGAAGGGGGGAGTATTGATGGACTTCTACATCTATAGTATGCAAATTTGCACTGACTTTTGTACCAGATTTTCCATTGGATTCAATGTATCCTTCGGATTTTAGCCGTGAGTACCCTTCCTCAACCGTCCCCCTCGAAACACCCATATCAACAGCTAAAGCTCGACTTGATGGAATTCTATCTCCCGAACTTAATGTCCCTGTTAAGATCGCTTCTTTTATGCGCTGATAAACTTGTTCATATGCAAACTGCTTAGTTCCGCTTTTCATATCTTGGACTATATTTTATAGTGAAATATGGTCCTTTGATTAGAGCACATAGCTAGCTATTATGTCTACACTAATAGTGTTAGACGTAAACGCAATGAGAATTTTATTAATTAATGCTAGCCCTAGGCAGCGGCTTGCTAGCTCTTATCTAATCGCTGAACAGCTGATAAATGAAGTTTTTTGTGCTTCATCGATTATTGATGAATTGGATGTAACCTCTCTACCACCAATTGATATTGATTATGCAATGGCTCTCTGCTCACAAGGACTCGTGACTGATGAATCAAAAGGAAGCTTAGCTCTTTCTAATAGCCTTATATCCTCCTTGACATTGGCTGATATAGTAATAGTGACTTCTCCTATACATAACTTTTCGTTACCGTCTGGATTAAAATGTTGGATAGATCATGTTGTAAGAGTTGGACGGACATTTGAAGTATCAAAAGAACGTAAGATAGGAACCTTAAAGAGTAAGCCAGTTTACATTATTGCTTCTGCTGGAGGTTACTTTAAAGGAGATCAAGCATATCAACCTGACTTCTTTACTCCTTATCTAAGAGAAATTTTTTCTGTAATTGGTTTAAATGATGTCTACGTTTTCATACTCGAAGGTTCTGCCAGGAAAGCAGATGCACTAGCTAAAAAGATGGATTATATAACTGAAGAAATTCGTTCACATCTAAAAAAGCATTATAGTAGCATTTTGTTATAGGAGATTTCCTGATCTAAAGATAACTATGAGAATGTCAAGAAGTTGAATTTGATTACAATCATCGTCACTCAAACTTCTTCTTTATGTTAAATTCTATCAATCCTATATAAAAGTATGGGTACGGCTTATTTTTCATAATTATAAGGAGTAGATATGGATAGCTTATCATTTAAGCACATGGAAAGTTTAGAAGAAATAAAGAGTTGTTTCATCATAATGAAACAGCTTCGTTCCCATTTGATTGATGCTGAGACATTTGGTTTGCAGATATTACATCAACGTGAGTCAAGTTACCATTTGCTCGCAGCATATAAAAATGAAGATATTGTTGGCCTAGCTGGATATCGCTATTTGGAAAACCTCCTTTATGGTAGGTTTTTATATGTCGACGATCTAATCGTGTCGAGTGATGCTCGTAACTTAGGTCTGGGAGAAAAGATTATCAGTTTTTTGCGTGAAGAAGCTCAATCCATGTCATGTGCTCATCTAGTATTAGATACTGGAATGGGGAATGCGCTTGCTCAACGATTTTATTTTAGAAATGATTTTCTCCCAAAAGGAATTCACTTCTCTCAAGAAATTTAAAGCAGTACAATCTCATAGCATTAGAGTTTTTGAGTGCTATACATCCCAGTTTAGATAAACTTAAAGAGAACAACATCTACACCAATTCACTGGAGAATATATGCGTTCACTTCCACTTCCTATATACACACTCATATTACTCATTTTCCTTTACCCTTGGTTTCTTAAAGGATTTTATCTAGGTAACGTCGGAGAACTCAATAAAAGCGTATCATTACTAGCGCTAGCCATGGCGTTTGGTACTCCTATTTATGCAATGTATCTTTCCATCCGCCTGAGACAAACACCCGCGGCTGACGATACCGAAAGATCACATCGCCACTTTGTCCTTCTTGGTGTCATTGTCCCATCCCTGTTCACCCTTATCGGGGTCATCCTATACATGCTTGGAATGGGGATGATGGCGGAATTATTTGTCTATTACACTTTTTGGGCCATTGCGGCATTTATATTCCTAAAATCTGACACCAGAGACTTATCCGCAGTTAAGACAGTTCCAGCAAGCTTAAGAGTTGCACATGGCATAAGCTCTCTGATACTCGTTGTTTTTATTGCCGCTCACCTTACCAATCATCTTGCTGCAAACTGGGGCGGAACAACTCATATTCAAGTGATGGAAACCCTTAGACTGTACTATCGAGAGCCGCTGGTTGAAGTACTTCTGATAGGTACCTTCTTATTCCAAATCGTGTCAGGCCTTATTCTATTATCCAAACATGCTGATAAGGCCAGTGACGGCTATAGAACCATACAGCTGGCTACCGGCCTGTTAGTGATGGTGTTCTTTACTTCACACATTACAGCCGTTATTGGCTTAGGCAGAAGCTTTGCGTCTGTAGATACGAATTGGGATTGGCTGGTTTATGCCCCAGGATTGTTAAAAGATCCATGGAATGTTCGACTGGTTGTTCACTATGGTCTGGGTGTATTTGCATTGTTAGTACATTTACTTTTAGGACTAAGAGTTGTAATGACAGCACATAAAGGTGAAAAACTTGCCAATAGAATGTTCTGGGTATGCATGATTACACCATTTATTATTACATTTTTTATCATGAAACCACTGGTTACAGCATAGTAACGTGATAACAATATAGAGCATCCATCCAAGGAAGGCTCAAGTAAGTCCTCTTGGAACTCTAGCTTATACAGCAATTGGCGCTCAAGGTATTTGACTGAAGGCATGCCGGGGCTGACCTTTCCCCCGAATTTAAGACCATAACATTGATGAGATTTCCAATACACTAGAGCCAATGGAGATCTCAACATGAAGAAACGTTACACCGAAGAACAAATCATCAA
>NZ_JAPEHY010000031.1:0-65732 GCF_028823715.1 Shewanella sp. K8 | reverse complement strand
CACGCAAGTCATCAATATCTGGTTTGAATGCAAGGCCAAAGGAAGCAATTGTTACATCTTCAACACTTTTTCCAGGATTGGCCTGTAAAAAATCAGCTATCGCAATTTTGACTTTATCAATTACCCACTCAGGTTTTGCATCATTGATTTGGCGTGCAGTGTGAATAATTTTTGCTTCATCGGGCGTTTTACTGACAATAAACCAAGGATCAACGGCTATACAATGCCCCCCCACACCAGGGCCTGGCTGGAGAATATTTATACGTGGATGACGGTTGGCCAGAGAAATAAGCTCCCACACGTTGATATTCAACTTGTCACAGATGATAGAGAGTTCATTAGCAAAGGCTATTTGTACGTCGCGACATGAATTTTCTGTCAGCTTTGCCATTTCAGCGGTGCGAGCATTAGTAACTACGCACTCACCTTCTACAAAAGTTTTGTACAACTCAATTGCTCGCTCAGAGCATTTAGCCGTCATGCCGCCAATTACACGGTCATTCTCAACTAATTCACGAACTACGTGACCTGGTAACACTCGCTCAGGACAATGAGCAACATTCACATCTGCCTCTTCCCCCACCTGCTGAGGAAAGCTTAAATCAGAACGCTCTTCGGCTAACCACTCAGCCATTTGCTCAGTCGCGCCAACAGGTGATGTTGATTCTAAAATAACTAAATCACCCTTTTTTAATACTGGTGCAATTCCATTACAAGCAGATTGAATATAACTTAAGTCAGGCTCAGGAACCTCAGCTTCTTTGCACGGTTTAAAAGGCGTAGGAACCGCAATAAGGAACGCATCTGCAGGTTCGGCTGTAGTAACCGCTTTCAGGTATCCATCTGTAACAGCTGAATGCACAATTATATCTAAATCAGGTTCTACGATATGAATTTTTCCCTGATTGATTGTATCTACAGCATGTTGGTTAACATCAACACCAATAACTTTCTTTTTGCGGGAGGCAAACATTGCTGCAGTAGGAAGACCGATATAACCAAGTCCAATGACTGAAATCGTTTCGAATGACATTTTCTTTCCTAAATTCTTATTTAACTAATTCTTCTAAAATTCTTTGGCATGCTTTACCGTCACCATAAGGGTTATGTGCATAGCTCATTTTTTGGTATGCATCTGCATCACACAGAAGCTCATCTAGATTGGATACTATTTGGTTAACATTAGTACCAACTAACTTAACAGTCCCTGCCTCAACAGCTTCTGGGCGTTCTGTAGTATCCCGCATTACTAAAACAGGTTTACCTAGAGATGGTGCTTCTTCTTGAATACCGCCAGAATCCGTAAGAATGATATGCGCCCTATCCATCAGATAAATGAAAGGAAGATATTGCTGAGGTTCAACCAATAAAATGTTATCAACATCACCTAGAATACGATTTACAGGTTCTCTAACATTAGGGTTCAAGTGCATTGGATATAAGATTTGTACTTCAGGATGCGCTCTAGCAACCGTCGAGAGCGCTTCACAAATACGTTCAAATCCACCACCAAAACTTTCTCTACGATGGCCGGTGACTAAGATCAGCTTTTTGTTTTCATCTAAGAAAGGGAACTGTTCCGCTATTGTACTTTTGAGATCTGTATCTGAATCAATTTTATCTTTCACCATCAATAACGCATCAATTACAGTATTACCTGTTACTGTAATATTGCTTGGCTCAAAGTTCTCTTTGAGAAGATTTTTCTTCGAAGTTTCTGTCGGCGCAAAATGGTACGTAGTCAATACTCCCGTCAAACGGCGGTTTGCTTCTTCTGGCCAGGGAGAATATATATTACCAGTACGAAGGCCTGCCTCTACATGCCCAACTGCTATTTGTTCATAGTATGCAGCAAGACTCGCAGCAAACGTCGTTGCTGTATCACCATGCACAAGCACGACATCTGGCTTAAATTCTTGAAGCACAGGTTTTAACTTTTGAATAATACCAGCAGTGACATCATTAAGTGTCTGACCGGCTTTCATCAGATCAAGATCGTAATCCGGTGTTATGTCGAATAATTCAAGTACTTGATCTAGCATTTCCCTGTGTTGGGCAGTTACACAACACTTTGCTTCAAAACGGTCATCGGATGCTAAGGCATGAACTAGAGGGGCCATTTTGATTGCTTCTGGCCGGGTACCAAAAACGGTAAGCACTTTCTTTTTTGTCATTACATCGGACCTTTTTATTACCTTCTACCTAGAATTAAGTTACTAGATTACAATTTTACAACCTCAGCCTTTTAAACCTAGCTGAGATACTTTTTATCCATTTTATGACCATCGAATCTTCGTCATCTCTTGAGGATACTAGGTTTTACCGTTTTTCTGTTTTTTTGTTTAACAGCAGTAGTCCCAATATACCCTTCGCATTTTCTAGCTATATTTCAGAGTCTTTTCTAAAAAAATGTCTGATTAGAACCATCATCACGGCCAACATACCGCCTAACATGGTACCTAGCACACAAATTAACGCTCGCTTTGGCTTAGCCTTTTCTTCGGGGATAAAAGCTGGATCGATTGTTTTGAACACATATTCATCCCGCACCTCGGCGAACATTATAGTTTTAGCCTGTTCTTCTACCAGCTTGTAGAGAATGGCTCGAATATCGGCAACATTGGTTAGTTCAATCTGTTTATTTAGAAATTCAGTACTACGGGTTGCTTCGGCTACGTCCCGCTGTTTCATGGTTAGGTTAATATCTGCAACTAACCAATCTACCCATTGTTTAGCAACAAAGGGCGATTGGTGTTCTATTGAAATAGTTACCATCCCGCTTTCTTTGTCTTTATTCACATTGAAAATTTTTAAGAATTTTTTATGAGCTTCTTGAAGTGAAGGTTTAGGTTGAAATGGAGGATTAACTTTCCGAACCCAAGTTTTACTTTGACTATTGTAAATGTCCGGCTCAAAAGAGAGGGCATTATCTGTCATATTCCACTTATCGACCGCCATTAGCTCAGGCAGTATTTGGTGTTTTTCAATAAAATCACCAATAAATTGCCTTGACTTGAGTACTTCAATAGCCAGTTGCGTCTTATCGGTGCCGCCTTTACCACCTAAGTTGATTCCAGCCATACTGGCAAGACCACCAAACTGAGAAGCAAGCCCGGCTAACCCACCAGCCCCCTGTTCTTCAGATGCTGGCGCCAATAGAGCTTCCGATTTATAGATATTCGGCAGCATAAGTGCGATAGCTACAGAAGCAACGGCAAATACCAGAGTGACTCCGGCAATTAACCATTTCCCTTGCCAGATTACCGAAAAGAGCTCACGGAGATCTATTTCGTCATCTCTCATCGTGTTCACAGCGAACTGTGCATCCGGATGCTGTTGAGGAGTAATTTGTGAGGTCATATTTATGTCTATTTTTATACTGTATTAATTTTGTTCTAGAGCCTGAAATCACGGCTCTAGAACAAGTTTGTTATTAAAAATTACAACCCTGAAATTGTCGCTACTGCCACAGCGGTGTTGTAAATGATCTGGGTGACTTGACTCCAGAGCGTCAGATTATCCTTATACTCAGTGTCCAGCGGAACTATGATGGTATCTCCTGGTTGCAGATTATCTTCACTGCTAAACCACATGGAGCGCTTCGGCATCATCACAGAACCATCTGCTTTAATCACATAAGTTCTATCTTCGTCGGCACGCTTACGGGCTCCGCCAGACATATTCAGATACTGGTCTAACGTGAGACCTTCCTTATATCTGTGGGTCGATGCATGTTGAACTTCTCCCATAACAGCTATGGTCTGTTTGGTTGAAGGCACATAGAGAATATCTTGATCTTCGAGCTGAAGGTCGGCTTGGGTAATGCCCACGGAGATAGCAGGTAAGTCAACAACCAGTCGGCCAACAGCTTTAATGCCTTCAAGATCTTTAAGCATCAACTGAGCATCTGCATAGTTGACCACATTGCCATCTTTGGAAACGCCTCGAGTGGCAATATCACGCCGAAGTTGATCGGCCAGTTTTTTAATTTCCATCTGCTCTTGTTTGCGAACAGACTCACGCACAAACACGGCTGATGGAAGATAAGCGTATTCAGTAAAGCCGCCAGCTCGTTGAATAACATCCTGCAGTGTTTCGCCGCGGCGGATGTTGTATACGCCAGGGAACTTCACTTCACCGCGTATTTCAACAGTTTGATGTTCCTGCCAATCAGGCGTAGTCATCACTGTCAAAATATCCCGCCCTTCGAGAGCCAGATCAGCTGCTTTGTTACCTTGTAGAGCCGAAGTCAGATCTACAGTCTTATGCACTATTGATGAACCAGTAGCATCTGTAATCGTGCGGGTTAACTCAGCTCTGGCTGTGTATGCACCTTCCTTTAGGCCGCCAGCGGCTTCAATTAAAGAGCTGACAGATGCATTGACACTTAAAGGATACATTCCTTCGTGGCGCACTTGGCCGCTGACAGCGACTATCTTAACACTGCTGCCGGCACGAGCCTGGGCGTTAAGTTTGCTGATAACCGGGTACAAGAGTTCACTGCGGTTCATCATGTAGCTGTACTTAACCAGATCTCTATCATCAAAAAGATTGGTAAGCATCTTGCTCACTTCTGCTGTAACAGCTGCCTGTTCAGCCTTTTGTGCTTCTTCTAATTCTGTATCACCGGTCGCTCCATCATTAACTACGACGCCGGCTAGTTCAGTACGCTTGTTGAGGCGCTTGTTTTGCAGGTCGTTGAAACCCGCCTTGAACAGATCAGAACCCAGCAACGAATCGCCGGTAAGCGAAGTGACTTTAGCAACTCTTTCTTTAACCAGCTTGTTCAGCTCATATCTGTTGATGCTGTCATCGCTAAAGTTAAAGATGATCAACTTATCTCTTGGCTGTAGTGCCAGGTTCTCACCGGCGTCCTGATGCACTATTGCTTTACCAGGTGCGAATTGATAGACCTCAATATTGCCATAATCATCTACTTCACGAAGCAGGATGGCGTAATCTAGATCTGCTGAAATTTGTAAATCGGACCAAATAGACTTGAGGATGTCGTTGACTTTTAAGCCTTCATGCCATTGATATTTCCCTGGCCGAACCACAGCACCAACCAAGGTAATTGCATTATCATATTGGCCCGAGGTGCCTTTAACCCGAATAACATCACCGGCCTTGGCAAGCGTTTTTTGCCCTTTAGCAGACGTCAAATCAACCGTGAGCAGCGACTTAAGCCCCTGGTCATTGTAACGTTCAACCACACTGCCTTTAGGATAGGAACCCGGTTTAGCCCCGGCAGCCATATTAACGACATCGCCAAGGGTTTCTCCCCCTTTGAGCTCATAAATTGCCGGACGGCGAACTTCACCGGCCACGCTGACCAGGCCACCTACTGGAGGAATGAAAACCACATCACCAGATTGCAGACGCATATCGCCGGAGGCATCGCCGCGCATCAATAAATCATAGAGGTCAAGAGTACCAACCAGCTTACCGCCACGCTTGAGTTGCACTTTACGTAATGAACCAATTTCGTTGACGCCGCCGGAGACAAACAGCGCCTGTGTCATGGTTGACAGACTGGATACAGTATAAGAGCCTGGTTTATAGGCATCACCGGCCACAAAGATACGGATAGAACGCAACTCTCCCATGGTGATATTGGATTCAATGCCTATCATCTGATGCTTGATGCGCTTTTGCAGCGTGTCTTTGGTTTCCGCAAAGCTCAAACCCGCCAC
The DNA here is from genome assembly GCF_028823715.1 of Shewanella sp. K8. NCBI lineage: Bacteria > Pseudomonadati > Pseudomonadota > Gammaproteobacteria > Alteromonadales > Shewanellaceae > Shewanella > Shewanella sp. K8. The sequence goes on along the minus strand of NZ_JAPEHY010000031.1, from coordinate 60,039 downwards.
ACTAATTGGGCCAAGCTCAGGGAATTGCACTGTACCGTCACGGTTAACAGTAAGAGTAAACTCCCGATTATCTTTACCGAAGAGTTGTACATTCAGAGTGTCTCCAGGCCCCATAAGGTATTCACTGGGAACAGGTACATCTGAAACGGGGGCAAAAGTGCTAGGCTCACCTTCAAACAGGGAATAGCCAAATCGTTCTAGCTCAGCCTTGTCTGCCGCAGCGGTAAAATCCAAGCTGTGCTTATCTTGACCGCGGCGATTATTCGCCTCTCGCCCTTGGCCATTCTGATATTGCCAATTTTCCTGCTCATTACCTTGAAAATTCTGCTGTCCTCTGGGGTAAACCAACTGTGGGTTTTCCAGTTTCTGACTGCCGCTGTTACTGCTACCTCTAAGCATGGCGGGATCAATACCATACTGTTTGGCTAACCTTTCCTGCTCAGCACGAGGCAAATTTTTGAATTGTTCAATCATCTGAGGAGATGGCGTAATTGCCTGAGCTTGCGAGCCAAGCAAAGCCAGTGCTCCTATACTCGCTATGATGAGTTTTTTGGTTTTCTGTAACACCAGTTGTCTCCGTAATGGTGAGTAACACTAAAAATCAAATGAACCTTGCTACAACAATAAAAACCGGTTCGGGTGTAGTAACTCCCCCAACCAGGCCTTCATCTCAGGTCAATGTTCCCCAAAAGTGGATTCTGTATATCAAGCATTGGTAATTAGATAGGACTTGTTGCCAGCTGGAGAGTATGGAAATTGTCCATACTGATAGCTTTCAGACACAACCGTTCCGCGTGGCGCCCAGACGGCTTCGGCGTTCACTAAGAATATGAAATTGTTCATATTCTTGTCTTTCAGACACGCTATCGATCCGCGTGGCGCCCAGAGGGCTTCGGCGTTCACTAAAAATATGAAACTATTCATATTCTTGTCTTTCAGACACGCTACCGATCCGCGTGGCGCCCAGAGGGCTTCGGCGTTCACTAAGAATATGAAACTATTCATATTCTTGTCTTTCAGACACGCTACCGCCCATGGATTTCGGCCTCCAAACTGCCCTTTGCAATGCAAAAATTTATATTTTTTAGTAAGTTAGGAATGCCATTCAAATAAAATAACATTCCTACCCTGTACCGGTTCTTACTTTAACCGGGGATTATACCCCACACCAAGGTGTGACACAGATCGAAAAACGCTCAACTCTCAGAGCACTGAGTAATTATTCAATTTGTATTCTAAAACAGGGATGGCTTGTCCAACCAGAATCCATAACAAATTGATTTCCATACAAAACGAAATCCGGTTTCAAGATCAACAAACGTTGGATTTGTGTAACAACGGCAAATATCTCACATACCAGATGGCTGATTACGCACATACGGCTCTGATTGCACTTTGTTCAACGGTGATGCTCTTATGCTGGCCAAGGAAGGTGAACAATACCTTGCAGCGGGTATCACCACACTTCTCTGCGAAAATTCCGTCAAAGTCTGCGAATGGCCCTTCGGTGAACTGTATTTTATCACCAGACTGCAGGGGCTTTTCTGTGATCAAAGGCGTAGCCAATTCACGTTGTTTAAGCTGAATGATCAGTTGTTCATCTATTGGCAGTAGTTTCTCGCGGCAGTTGACTAAATCAGCAACACCACGAGTAGATCTGAGCTGACGAACACTGGTCTGCTCAGGATCAAACTTGATGAATATATAGTTGGGGAACAGAGGTTGCTTACGAACGACAGTCTTGTTTTTCTCTTTTTTTTCGCTCCGCACCATCGGCAAATAAGTCTCCAGCTCTTGGAGCGTTAGATTCTGTTGTGCCCTCACTTCGCTGCGAGGTTTACAGTACAAAAGGTACCAGGCCTTCATGGTGTTCTCACTACTTGGTTTCTGTCGGGTGACGTCCTATCACAGCGGGCAATCATATCAGACATGAGTTTGCGATTGAAAGCGAATTTCAGACCGCGCCTTTACCCCACTTTAGTCTAATTGAAATTGTGAACTATTCCAGGACAGCTCCGACCACTACTAGCCTAACAATTGTTCACAAAGCAGCCGCCTCGGGGGCCTAAAATTGACTTTGTTGTTGAATCCAGAGTATATAGGGTGGGCTTTGTTGCTTTTGATGAACAAATTACAATACAGAAAACCAAAGCCTCAATCACAGCGCATTAAAAGATATGCCCATAACACTTTACAAAACAGTGTGATGTTAACGGCAATACAGCTGGGATAAAAACAATCGCTTTCTGTGTCGACTTTTGTCACACGGCCAATTAACAATTTAAGGTGGAAGACTTCATGAGCTTAGCAAAACCCAAGGGGACGATGCTCGGGCATCCCAAGGGATTGTTCCTGCTGTTTACAACAGAGCTTTGGGAACGATTCAGTTATTATGCGATGCGAGCCATTCTGGTACTGTATCTGGTTGATCAAGTAAGGACCCAAGGCGCCGGGGGTTTGGGCTGGAGTCAAGCCGACGCTCTGAAACTCTATGCTTGGTTTACAGGTTTAGTCTATCTGACACCACTTTTAGGCGGATGGTTAGCAGATAACATTCTCGGTCAACGTAAAGCGATTTATATCGGTGGTGCCTTGATGGCCGTAGGCCAGTTCACCTTGGCGGCACCGCACAGCTGGGTACCGGGAATAGAAACCATAGTATTTTATGCTGGTCTTGGCACTCTCATCATAGGTAACGGTCTGTTTAAGCCTAACATTTCAACTATGGTGGGCGATCTGTATGAAGAAGGTGATCATCGTCGCGATGGCGCCTTTACTATCTTCTACATGGGTATCAACTTAGGCGCGGCGCTTTCTGGTTTTGTCGTTGCCTGGGCCTATACCAACTTTGGCCATAAAGAAGTCATCGATGGTGTTGAAATTACTGTCAATAACTGGCAAGCCGGCTTCTTCTGTGCCGGTGTTGGTATGCTGATATCTCTGCTCATCCAGTTCCTTTTTGCTCAGAAGCTTTTAGGTGATATAGGTACAGTACCTGCGGCAAAGATTGAAAAACAACGTGCTGCCGAGCGTGGAGAAGTAAGAAAAGAACCACTAACTAAAGTCGAACGTGACCGCATTAAAGTGATCATGGTGATGGGTCTGTTTACCATCATCTTCTGGGCGGGTTTTGAACAGGCCGGTGGCTTGATGAACCTATTCACCAATGAGTTTACCGACCGCTTTATCGGTGCCTGGGAAGTGCCGACAACCTACTTCCAGTCGCTGAACGCCATTTTCATTGTGGTTTTTGCCCCGGTTATTGCGTCTATCTGGATCCGTCTGGGTAATAAGGAGCCTAACTCACCGGTGAAATTTGCCCTTGGTCTGGTTCTGTTGGCTATCGGCTTCCTGTTTATGATTGGTGCCGTACTGGAAATGGGTGGCGACGCCTCAGCCAAATCCAGCATGTGGTGGCTGGTTGGTGCCTACTTCTTCCACACCATGGGTGAGCTTTGTCTATCCCCTATTGGCCTGTCTATGGTAACCAAGCTGGCCCCTTTGCGTATCATGTCACTATTAATGGGCTTTTGGTTCTGCTTTATTTTTATCGCCAACTTAACAGCAGGTTATGTTGGTTCTTTTATCGGCCACGGTGGCGAGAAAGAAGAACAGCTGGCCAACGCCATGTCTATCTTCTCCGGCATTGCCATCACCGCAGCTATTTCCGGTGTGATCCTTTATTTCATGGCTGACAAGCTGGTTGACTGGATGCACGGCGCTGAAAGCAAAATCCATGATCATTCTGAAGAAGAAGCTCTGGAACAGGAAATGGCTGTAACCGGCGAGCACGAAGCCATTAAACGCTAATTCTGATATATACAAAGAAGGCTGCAAAATCTGCAGCCTTTTTTATTGGAATTTTTCACAGTTTTAAGTTCAAGCCAATTAAGCCTCAGTTTGAAAACCAGAAGGTGCTTTCTCTCACTATGAAAAATGGCACTCTTACAATGTCGAGACAAAACTAAAAGTAGTGAGACAAGCATCGGCTCTCCATTCAAAAACGACTTTAAACGGAGGCCAGAGAAATACCTAGTAGGCATTAAGGCCATTAAAAGGCCAGTTGCAGGAATCCACCTTGAGGTGTTTTAGGGTTAAAAGTCAGCCCCAGGAATTTATCTTGCTGAAGCAGCTGTCTGTGCTCTGCCTCACTGGTAACAATGCAGAGCCTTTCACCTGGCATTAAACTCCGGAACTGAGTCGTCGGCTTGCCCCACTCCAATAACCCCAGCTGCAGTGAATCTGCCAACGCCAGAGGTGTAAGACCATCCTGGTTACGAATGTAGCATCTCAGCCCCCTGCCCGCCTGGGCAATAGCCGCCCGATAACTATCAAGCTCAATCGCGATGTAAATCATATCGCAATAGAGATCCAGCCCCGACTTGACCAAACGATCATTCAAATAGCTGAGCATATTGAAAGGTTCTATCACCACAGAACTGACACCGTTGCGATTCAGTTTCAGCTTTTGATTGACGAAACTGCGCATCAACACGCTGGCAAAGGCGGCCCTGTTGTCTTCCGGGTGAAAGTGGGCCATGTACATGATGAGGTGGTTATTCCCAACCATAGCCGAGTCGATGAAGTAAGGGCTTACCTGCTCATGTTTGAACAAGCTATAGTCCAACCTGGCCTTGGGATATTCAATACGGCTTGCGGGGAATAGCTGTTGCTGTACACACCTGGCCGCTTCAGCGTTTTGCTCCAGCAGTGCCAGGTTTTCGTTCAACTCCATAAAGGAGAGCTCTTCCACATCTCGATTAAGAGTATTTTGTTCCTGCTCAGGAGCCGTAAGACACTGATTAATGGCGTGCTCTATGCTGTAGAGATCCGATACGGGTTTAACCAGATAGTCACTGGCACCAATTCGCAGCGCCTCGACAACATCGGCCATAACCTGGTTTCCGGAAATCACAATGGAAGGAATGGCAGGATTGATACGCGACATGGCTTTGAGCATTTCCAATCCCCCCATTCTGGGCATGGAGAGATCGGCTACAACCACATCATACTTTTGGCTTTTAAAGCTTTGCAGTCCTTGTTCACCATCCTCGGCTTCAACAACATTAGCGCCTCTCCCGGTAAGAAAGGCAGCAACGATATTGCGAAAGACGGGATCATCCTCAACCAGCAGTACATTGAGACTGTTCAGCGCCATGGTCAATTCCCCGCAGGTTTCAATCGCCGGTAACGAGTGACCGTATCAACCACCTGCGGGTAAGCAAACAGATGGTGGGTTACTCCAGTTCCTGCATATATTCATCAAGCAACTCGTCTTCGTCCTCATTCGAAGGCACATTGCCATCGTACACCTTATAATCCATGTGCTGTATATAAGCGTCTTTAACAAAAGTGTATGGATCGAGCGCGTTGTCTACTAATCTTTCTTGATCTATGGCAACAGAACGGGCGTGGAGATTCTTCAGGCCCCACTTGATAACTGACTGCCACATAGTTAATTCAGACAATGGAAAGTATAGACCATCCACCCAATCTGAAGCGAGTTCACGGGTGACGTAGGGGCCGAAGAATGGCGCCATAAAGTAAGGACCATTGGGCACTCCGTAGTAACCGAGCACTTCGTTGAAGTCATCCTGTTTACGGGGCATCCCCATCATATCGGCGACGTCAATCAAACCAAGCAAACCCACGGTCGAGTTAACGGTAAAACGGCCACCGGCATTCAAGGCCCAACCCCACTTGCCCTGCAATGTGTTGTTGACCAAGCTGTGGGGCTCTTCCAGGTTGAGAACAAAATTGTTGAGACCTGACTTGACCGGCATAGGCACATAGTCGTTGTAACCATGAGCAACCGGACGATAGAGAAATCTATCCAGATACAGATAGTTGAAGTCCCACATGACACGGTTGAACCCTTCTATCGGATCCCGCGGGTCGTTATAACTGATGCGCACACCCTGTGTATTGTTGCTTTCGCCACTCCCTGCAGCCACTGCCGAATGCGCACTCAGGGCAGCCACAACCATCAGAATCCATTTAAACTTCATATTGCTCTCTTTGTAAAAGTACCGCTGTAATCCAACCGAAAAACAGTTAAAGCTTTGATTACCATAGGCCGATAACCTGAGTATACCTATGGCGACAGTCAAATTTCTGTCTAATGTCGATTTGGACGGATAAGGATACTTCGCTGTGGAAATAGATCAAATTTAAATTTACGATTGCCTACAGATAAAGCAACTTGAGGAGTGGGGTTTGCAACAATGGATCCAGTGAATGGTACAATCCCCCCCTCAGGGTCAAGCCCAACTCCTCAAGCAAATGCATCCATCCCTCTGCTTCCGGTAACCACAGTCGATGTGGGTAGCGAGCTCAGACTACAACTGCAAAATGCACAGTATCAATTGCAGCTTGCCAATCAAGAGTCCAACGCTCAAGCCAAAGCCCTGTTGCATCAGGCCAATACTACACTGCTGGAGCTGACTCGCCCCTTACCGGAAATCGTTCAGGGCAAAACAGCTCAATTGCTGTTGCTGGCCAGTGAAGTCCAGATAAAACTGCCGGACGCTTTGATGCAGCTGGCGGCCAAAAATGGCATCAGTCAAACAGCACTGCAGCAGTTGGCAGCCAGGCCACAAGGTTATCCCTTACCCATGTTGACTGTTTCCCAGGGTGAAATGCGTTTTGCCAATGGTACAAGCATAGCCTTCCCACCGCAGTTACAACTACCTGCCGGAGAATACGTTGCCAAAGTTGTCAGCAACAATCATGGGCTACAGCTGCAATTAAGCCCCATCAATGCCAGATTGGAAGTAAAACTGACGCCAGTAGCAAATCTGCAACCCGCTGCCCCAACACAGGAAAGTGAGCAACTTATAACCAAGCCGGAAGTCGCCCAAACCTATGCCAGGTTGATAAAACTCCTTGAGCAGCAACCCCAAAGTAAAGGGGAATCAGCACCATTGAGGGAAACGGCGGTTGATCTCAAAGCAGGCTTGTCTCAAACAGTTGCCAGCGGCAGCAAGTTGCCAGCTTCTGTCTTATCTCAGTCAACACAAACATTTGATAATGCCCAGTTGCAGCAACCGAAAAATGCCCCGCTGCCGGGGACAGATAAATTCAGTAACCAAGCACTTCAGCAGGCGACTCAAGCCAATACGGATAAGCCTGTTGGCACAAGTGCATCCAATAAAGTTGCCGGCGAAACAGCCAAAGCGCCCGAGCTGAACTTTCTCCAGCGCGCCTTCAATAAGGCCGGCGCCATGCCAAGGGCCGAGGCTATGACACTGGAGGTCAAACATAACCTGGCCGCTGAACTGCTCAAGCAATTACCGGCACTGTCGCCTGTGCCCCTGAGCGAGCTGACAGAGCCGTCCCAACTTCGAAGTGAACTGCTTGGGCTCACAGGGTTGCAACTGACCAGTCAGCAAACGCAATCCCAGCCTTCAACTCAAGCCAGTGCCATTACCACCTTGTTTCAGCTGTTGCTTGGCGTTAGGGCCGGTAACCAAAACCTGAGTGTGCCGCAACGCCTGAAGCAATACCTGGAAGGACTTCAGAGCCGATCCGGCCTGCAAACTCATCAGTTAGCTTCACTGGAGAAGAGCGGCACTCTGGACGCGCTGCAGCAGATGTCCCAGGCTGTCGCCCTATACCAGCAAGCCAATACAGACAATAGTGGTCAATGCTGGTATTTCATGCTGCCCTACTATCTCAACCAAAGAAACGAACAGTTGGAAGGCAAATTCGAACACAACAATCAGGATAAGGACGCAGACAAAGACAAGACCTGGCAGTTGCAACTCAAGTTTAATCTGGGCATGGGCTCCTTGCTCGTCAAGGCGCAGGTGAAGGATTCCAAGGTCGACCTGCAGTTTATCGGCAGCACCCAGGCGCTGATCAGCAGGGTCAGTAATTTCCTGCCCCCCTTGTCACAGAAGCTGGTTCAGTTAGGACTCACTCCCAATGAATTGAACGCCCACGTTGCCCCTGTGCCGGCCACCCTGTTGCCCGGCGATCACTATCTGGTGCAACTGAAAGCCTGAGGAAAGACTATGTCCATGGATTCAAACGACAAGCAAGCCAAACCTCGTCAGGCAGTGGCCCTGAGTTATGATGGCAAAACTGCGCCCAAGATAACGGCCAAGGGCCAGGATCTGCTTGCGGAAGAGATCATTGCGTTAGCACAGGAGGCCGGGGTTCATATACATCAAGACCCTTACCTGAGTGACTTTCTGCAGATGTTGGAACTGGGGGAAGAGATCCCCAAGGAGCTCTATCAACTAATCGCCGAACTGATAGCCTTTGTCTATATGTTGGACGGGAAATTTCCCGAGCAGTGGAATAACCTGCATCAGAGAATTGTCGACAAGGTTTAGGGAAGGTGCGAACAAGTCCCATGCGTGCTCTGCGTCGGCTTACAGGCTTGGATGCAAGGCGTGGTTCGCAGCAAATGGCCCTAGTCCTTTGCAAGAAGCATAACACAGCAGGCAGGCCTATAAGCCACGCCCTTCGGGGCTTTCACAGCAACAGGCTCTCTGCGTTATCCGACTTTGACAGGCCCCGGCATGCCTTCAGTCAGATGCCTTGAACGCCAATTGCTGTGCAAGCCAGAGTGCCACGAGGACTTATTCGCACCTTCCTTAGGAAATCCGACTTCGGCAGGCCCCAGCATGCCTTCAGTCCGATGCCCTGAACGCCAATTGCTGTGCAAGCAACTCTCTAAACAAGAGAACGCCACGAGGACTTATTTGCACCTTCCTTAAGTAACGGATAACACAGACAAGCCGTTACCCTGAGAGCCAAAACGGCTTGAGGTTTCTCGCATTCCTTTCAAATAGAAACAGAAAGAGCGCATCTCAATGCGCTCTTTCTTTACTCAGGCAAAATATCAAGCCCGGGCCGTTTTACCGTGCAGACGGATCAAGAGTTCAGCTTCCGCCTTGGGCAACTCGCACTCGCGGATCAGTTCATCGACACCGGCTCCCAACTGCACCATCTTCATGGCCCTGCTGTAAAGCTTGGCCTGAGGGTCCTGCTGCATCGATTCATCGAGACGGGCATTTTGCTGCACGAGGCGTTTCTCAAGCTCCAACACCCGCCGGCCAACGCCTATGGTGCCACTACGCAGTTCTTGCAACTCCCGCTTGAAGGCATCTCTTTGCCTGTCGCTTTCCTTGACCAGAACAGTTAACGCCTCAACCTTGCTTCTAAGCTTGTTGCTTTGTTTTTGCAGGTACAGCACCAGTCCGAGACAGGCAATGACATATACCAGCGCAGCGATAAAAAAAACATCGCCCATCATCGGTTAAAACTCCTTTTCCCGCAAAAGCCTATCAGATTTGCGCCAACTCGGCCCATTCATCATCTGACAGCAGCTTATCCAAGTCCACCAGGATCAGCAGTTCGTCGCCACGGTTGCTGACACCCTGAATAAACTTGGCACTCTCTTCGGTTCCCACATTCGGGGCGTTATCGATTTCAGAGCGGCGCAGATAAACCACTTCGGCCACACTGTCGACCAGAATACCTATCACCTGCTTTTCCGCTTCGATAATCACGATTCGGGTAGAATCGTCCACTTCAGAGGAGGGCAAACCAAAACGTGAGCGGGTATCAATAACGGTAACCACATTACCGCGCAGATTGATGATCCCCAACACATAATGAGGAGCTCCCGGAACCGGGGCTATTTCGGTATAACGTAATACTTCCTGAACCTGCATCACATTGATGCCATAGGTCTCGTTATCCAGCCTGAAGGTTACCCACTGGAGAACGGCATCGTCCTTGCCTCCGGATACCGCTGCTACATTTCTTGAATCAGTCATATTTACCTCAGTCTATCGGATCCTGACAACCTAACCCGGCATTGAGCATTTCAATCAATGCCTGCACGTGCAAAATGCCACACATTTGTTCTTTCACTACTCCGGCCAACCAGGGGCGCTTACCTTCACTGCCACGCCAGTTGACCTGTGACTTGTCAATCTTGACCGCATTGACCAAAGACTCACAAGCCAAACCCCAATTACTGTTCTCTAATACTACAAGATATTGATAATTTACGGATTGCGCCAGTTTATCATCATATTTTTCCGGCATAACCCAGGCGCAGGTATCAACGATATTCAGCTGAGAGTCCCGATAACCCTGAACCCCCATAAACCATCCTGGCCGCCCAAAGATATGATTGATGCGCTCTATTCTAACTATGCCGCCCAGGCTTATCAGAGGCACGGCCAGCGTGAGTCCCGCCACCTTGAAGAACAATACTTGAAATTCATCTTCCAGTTGTTCCTTGAGCGGTTCTATAGGTGCCGCCGGCGCGCCGACTTGTGTCTCGAGCTGAACCTGTTCCAGAACCTCAGGCTCAGTCACCTCTTGGACTTGAATCTGCTCGTGAGCAGCATCGGCCTGAGTATCCAGTTGCCCGGTTATGGGCTCGCTTTGCAGCGAGGCAGCTGTGATGGTTTCCGACTGAGTTTCTGTCGGCACCTCTGTCTGCGTTACCTCGGCAACCTGCTCTTTAAACACCGGCGCCAGTAGCTGTTCCAGCGCATTACGGTCGAGTCTCGGCTTATCTGGCTCTGCCGGGTATTGCTTGGCAGTACCGTCCAGTCGAGAAAGCGGAGCTTTCTTGGGTGCCGCATCAACAGGTACAGCGATATCGTCCCGCAATCTAGACGTTGCCGGCTGAGTCTGCTCAGCTCTTGCCTCAACTCCAGCTTGCGCTTCTTGTTCAGGCTTAATCGCAGATTGCGCCTCGGATTTAACCTCGGGTGCCGGCTCAGTCAGCAGAATGCTGAAATAATCAAAAACAGTTTCATCAACCGATTTTGACATGGTCAAACTCCCCCGCCAGCAGATAATCCAGCAAACGCTCGTAGGCCTTCACTCCGCGCGAACTTGGGGCATAGTGGGATGCCGGCAGATGGGCCAAACTGGCGTCGCGAAACTTGGTATCCACAGGGATCACATCCGGCCAAAGCGTGTCGCCGTAAACCTCACCAAGATGTTGCAGCGCCGCAGGTGAAGCCTTGGTACGTCTGTCATACATGGTTGGCACTATGGAATAACTGTAGCGGGTCTTTTTCGAGCGCCCCATCAGTTCCATGGTTTTAATCATTCTATCCAGGCCTTTAATCGCCAAAAATTCGGTCTGAACCGGGATAACTATGTGTTGACTGGCCGCCAGAGCATTGACCATCAATACCCCCAGCACCGGGGGACAGTCGACCAAGGCAACATCGTAGTCATCCTCAACCGATTTGAGAATATTACGCAGCACCAGCCCCATCCCCTCTTGATGACCAAGGGCACGATCCAAAGTGGCCAACGCCATGGTTGCCGCCAAAAGATCGACTCCCTCAACAGATGTGGGAACCGCGTGTTGCTTTACCAAAGAGGTATCAAGATTCTTATGAGCCAGAAAGAGATCATACAGTGAGCCGGGCACCTCTTCCGAATCTATGCCCAGGTAATAACCCAGCGAAGCATGGGGATCTGTGTCTATCATCAGAACCCGCTGACCACGCTTGGCCAGTGTGCCCGCCAAACTGGCAACTGTTGTGGTTTTGCCCACTCCGCCTTTTTGGTTTGCAATGGTCCAGACTTTCACTTTCCGCCCCTTATTCTCGCCTTATCGGCCAACTAGTGTAACGAGCCACTATTATTGTCGTTCTTGTCTTGTACGGCTACTCATTACCCTCTTCACGGGTAGTGACACGGATCCCACCGTGAGGTAAACGTATTACTTTTACGCCATTTTCCAGCTCTGTCACCCTGGTATCTTCAGTCTGAGCAGGCAGTGGCACTGCGGCCCCAGCCTCGCCCGGGGTTCTCTCTGGCGAAATATCACCCGACGGGACTGACAAGTTGGCTGAAGTCGGAGCCTCTGGCCCCGTCCCGGATGTCACCTTAGGTCGAATCACATCCAATAAGGATGCTGTCTGTTGTGGGTGACGACTCATCCAATCGGCAATAATCGCGGCCTGTTCATCCGGCACCATCAAGAGGACCTGGGACGATTCAAGCTGGGCGACTTTCTCACTCAGTTGCCGATTTTTTTGTCGCAAGTCCCAGTAAAGCGCCGCCACTACCACCAAGGCGACCAAAAACAAAAACAGCGCCAACCGGTATCCCAGCAGGCGCGTCTCTTTGTCAGCCACGAGCCGATTCTCTCAATATCGCCTCTGCCATATTATCCAGTGAGATAGACTGGCTGGAGATACCGGCCGCCGTCACTGCCTGTGGCATGCCATAAACGACGCAAGAGGCTTCATCCTGGGCCCAGATGGTGGCACCAACACCTTTGAGCATGCGCGCACCTTCTCGGCCATCGGCACCCATCCCCGTCAAAATAACCGCCAGTACATCTCCGCCAAAGGCCTTGGAGGCTGAAGCAAAAGTGATATCGACACAGGGCTTATAGTTCATCTCTTCATTGCCGGCGAGAATTTTAATCCTGCCTCCAGCGCCGGAGCGCTCGAGCATCATCTGCATACCACCGGGCGCGAGATAGGCACAGCCTGGTCTGAGCATATCGCCATTGACCGCTTCTTTGACTTCTATCTTGCACAAGCCATTGAGCCTGCTGGCAAAGGCCGGAGTAAAGGCTGCAGGCATGTGCTGTACCAATAAGATAGGATGCGGATAATCCGCCGGAAACTGGGTCAAAATTCGCTGCAATGCCACAGGGCCACCAGTGGATGTGCCTATAGCCAACAGCTTGTATTGTTTACCACTGGCTCTGGCAGGGGCCGCTCCGCCGCTGCGCCTCACCGGCTGGCGACTGGCGGCAGCACTTTCAGCTGTAGCAGCTTGACGCTGCAGACTGCTTGGCGCCGTGGGTCGGCTTGGGGTGGTTGCCGGCGTAGGCGCCACACTCGGACGGACTATAGGGCGGAATATACGCCTGCGTCCCAACGCCTTGACTCTTTGCTGAAGCAGTCGAATCGCTTCGTCCTTGTTGGTAGCAATGTCCTCAAAGCGTTTGGGCAGAAAATCGAGAGCCCCGGCGTCCAGCGCATCCAAGGTCGCCTTGGCTCCATCATGGGTCAAGGAGGAAAACATCAGGATAGGTGTCGGATGAGAAGCCATTATCTGCCGCACGGCGGTAATCCCGTCCATGACAGGCATTTCAATATCCATGGTAATCACCTGAGGCTTGAGCTCGGCGGCCAGTTTAACGGCTTCGGCACCGTTATTGGCCATACCTATCACCTCAAGCTCAGGATCCTGATTGACTATCTCGCTGACACGTCGTCGAAAGAAGCTCGAATCATCGACAACCAAAACTTTAATGGTCATTTAAATCCTTATACGGCACTTCAACGCTTGGATTTGGCGTAGTGCTTCAATAATCCTGGTACATCGAGGATCAGCGCGATTCCGCCGTCCGACGTAATTGTGGCCCCGGCCATACCCGGTGTGCCATGCAACATGGAGCCCAGAGGTTTAATTACCACCTCTTCCTGACCTATCAGGGCATCTACCACAAAGCCTATCTGCATGGTGCCAAGCTGAACTATGACCACATGGCCATGTTTCTTGTCACCATGCTGGAAACTCATCGGCTTACGGCTGAGCCAACGCTCAAGATAGAAGAGTGGCACAGCTTTGTCCCGAACGATCACTGTCAATTGCCCATCTACAATATTGGTCTTGGTCAGATCCAGATGGAAAATCTCATTCACGCTGGAAAGCGGCAAGGCAAACACCTGCTTGGCAACTTCCACCATCAGAGTGGGCATAATCGCCAAGGTTAAAGGTACCTTGATCTCCAGACGAGTGCCTTTACCCTTGACCGAGTCGATATGCACAGAGCCGTTAAGCTGAGTAATACGGGTCTTGACTACATCCATCCCAACACCTCGGCCGGAGATATCAGAAATCTCCACCTTGGTTGAGAAGCCGGGAGCGAAGATCAGGTTATAGGCTTCCTGATCGGACATTCGGGCGGCGCTGTCTTCATCCAGCACACCACGACTTATGGCAATCTCTTTGAGTTTGGCAGCGTCCATACCGGCGCCGTCATCCTCAATTTTAAGCAGGATATGGTCACCTTCCTGACTGGCCGCCAAGGTAATAACCCCGGTTCTGGGCTTACCATTGGCCTCGCGTACATCAGGCATTTCAATACCGTGATCCACTGAGTTACGCACCAGGTGCACCAGAGGGTCGGCAAGGGCTTCAACCAGGTTCTTATCCAGATCCGTGTCTTCACCTATCATCCGCAGATCTATCTCTTTATTGAGACTGCGGGCCAAGTCGCGAACCACCCGAGGGAAACGACCGAATACTTTCTTAATCGGCTGCATCCGGGTCTTCATCACGGCACCCTGCAGATCGGAGGTCACCAGATCCAGGTTGGCCAGCGCCTTGGACATCTCTTCATCTTCGCGGGATATCCCGAGGCTGACCAAGCGGTTACGTACCAATACCAGCTCACCGACCATATTCATGATCTCATCCAGGCGAGCCGTATCTACCCTAACAGTGGTTTCCCCCTGAGGCACACTGGTCGCAGCCTTGGCCGGAGCAGTGTCTTTGGCAACAGCAGGAGCCTTGGCCTGAGGTTTGGCAGCTGCTTTAGGTGCCTCGACTTTGGCAGCAGCTGGAGCCGCCTTCGGCGTAGCGGCAGCATTCGCTGCCGGTGCTTTGGGTGCAGCGACTTGAGATGCAGAGGCTTGAGATGCAGAGGCTTGAGATGCAGCAGGCGCTTTAGCACTTGCATTACCCGCAGCAGGCTCTGAACCACTGGTGTTAGCGCCAGGGCCGGCGCCTTTGCCGTGCAACTCATCGAGCAGTTTTTCAAACTCATCATCGGAAATTTCATCGGCATCGACACTGGTAGCAGGCGCTTCCTCTACGGCACTGTTGGCCGCAGGTGCGGCAGCAAACTGGCCTTTGCCGTGCAGCTCATCGAGCAGTTTTTCAAACTCATCGTCTGTAATGTCATCGGAAGAGGTGTTGGCAGGTGCACTATCGCTGGGCTTGGGAGCATCACCACTCGGGGCCGGTGTACTATTGGCAGAAGGTCCCTTGCCTGAACCATGCAGGGCATCCAGCAGGGCTTCAAACTCGGCTTCATCGATTTCATCTATGCTGCCTTCAGCCCCTTGGGCCGGAGCCTTGGGTGCTTCAGGAATTGGCGCGGCCGGTTCATCAAACAGTTCCACCCCGGCGGCGCTGTCGAGCATGCCGTCAAACAGCTCATCAACACTCTCATCACTGGGTTCTACTGCAACAGGAGTTTCCTCCTGAGCCTGCTCGGAGGGCAAAGGCGCCCCTGAACTGAGCAACTTGAGTTTGTCCAGCAAGACTTCATCCGCGGGCTCTTGCTCCTGACCGGACTGAGTTTGGCCGAACATGGTATTTATACTGTCGAGCGCCTGCAGAATGATGTCCATCAATTCAGAGCTGACGCTACGCTTACCGGTACGCAACAAGTCGAAGGTGTTTTCTGCCTCGTGGCATACATCCACCATGGGGGCCAATCCCAGGAATCCGGCACCGCCTTTGACCGTGTGAAATCCCCTGAAGATGGCGTTGAGCAGATCCGTATCTTCCGGATTGTTTTCCAGAGACACCAACTGTTCCTGCAACAGCTCTAGGATCTCGCCTGCTTCAATTAAAAAATCCTGGAGTATCTCTTCATCAACATCAAAGGCCATTAAATTGACTCCTATTAGAAACCCAGACTCGAAAGCAGATCATCTACTTCATCCTGACCGTTCACCACGTCTTCGCGTTGCTCTGCGTTCAGGATAGGCCCTTCTGCCTCTATGCTCTTCTCTTCCTTGCCGCGAATTTCATCCAGCGGCTGCTCACCGAATACTGTCAGCATAGAAACCAAGCTGTTTTCGACTTCCCGAACCAGTTCTATGACCCGGCGAATCATCTGTCCGGTCAAGTCCTGAAAATCCTGGGCCATCAAAATCTGATTCAGCAATTCCCGCAGGCGACAGGCATCGGCTTCGCTCTGCTGCATAAAGTGCTGTACGTCATGACACAAGCTCTTGAATTCATGCAAGGCCAGATCGCGGCGCATCAACTTGTCCCAGGCGGGCTTAACATTTTGCAGGTTGGTACTCAGAGCATCCGACAGCGGCAGACATTCCTCAACCGCGTCCATGGTCTTGTTGGCGGCTTGCTCTGTCATATCTATGACATAAGTCAGTCGTTCTTTGGCATCGGGAATATCAGTATTGGCAAGCTCAATAAGCCGGCTATCCACTTGAAAATCCACCAAGGCGCTATGCAACTGGCGGGTCAACTTGCCAACTTCATCAAACAGATCCCGTTGCAGGGGAGCCGCCAGTTCCCGAAGTAATTCATCGGCCTTTTCCTGCTCGCCCTGACTGAGCAAGGCCACTAATTCCTGCGCCTGCTCCAGTGTCACCAGCCCGGATGTCTCTGCTTTCATCGCATCACCCCACTCAACCGAGCCGTTCGAAGATCTTATCCAACTTCTCTTTCAGCGTAGCGGCAGTAAAAGGTTTAACGACATAACCATTCACACCGGCCTGAGCAGCCGCGATGATCTGTTCGCGTTTTGCTTCGGCTGTCACCATCAATACAGGGATATGCTTGAGGTGCTCATCGGCGCGAATCGCCTTGAGCAGGTCAATCCCCTGCATACCTGGCATGTTCCAGTCGGTTACGACGAAATCAAAATCGCCCTTTTGCAACATAGGCAGGGCTGTTGAACCGTCGTCTGCTTCCTGGGTGTTGTTGAACCCCAGGTCTCGCAACAAGTTCTTAATGATCCGTCTCATCGTTGAAAAGTCATCAACGATAAGAATCTTCATATTCTTGTCCAAGGTTTCCTCCGGTGAGCTGACATACTTAAAAGTTGCTCAATCATTAATTACGCTTGTGTCCAGTGCTTGAGTTTGGCTTTCAGCCTCAGCATGGCCTGACTATGGATCTGGCTCACCCGGGACTCACTTACCTCAAGAATGGCACCAATCTCTTTTAAATTCAGTGCTTCATCATAATATAGCGACAAAACCAAGGCATCGCGCTCTGGCAAGCGCTTAATTGCATCGGTCAAGGCTGATTGGAATTGGCTTTGGGCCAGATCCTCAAAAGTGTCGTCGGCCGGCATATCTTCCGACACCAGTACATCTGGCGCTACCCCCAGGTCTTCTATCCCTATGATTTTGCCGGTAGAAACATCATTGAGAATATGATGGTATTCATCCAGCGACATATCCAGTCGCTCGGCAATTTCACTATCACGGGCATCCCGGCCCAGCTCCTGTTCGAGCTCATCCATCACCTGAGCTACACGCCGGTTGTTGCGATGAACCGAGCGTGGCACCCAGTCGCCACGGCGTATTTCATCTATCATGGCGCCACGTATGCGGATCCCGGCAAAGGTTTCAAACTTGGCACCTTTGCTGCCATCAAATTTGGATGAAGCTTCCAGCAGTCCCATCATGCCGGCCTGCAGCAGGTCATCGAGCTGAACCGATGCAGGCAGACGCGCGAGCAGGTGATGGGCTATTCGTTTTACCAACGGTGCATATTGCTCAACGATCTGTGTCTTATCGTTTAAACCTGAGTATGCAGCCGCTTTATTCACTCGCACCTTCCTCCTGGTATTCAGTTCTTTGTACCAAACGTTCGACAAAGAACTCGAGGTGGCCTCCCGGTTGCTGAGGTATAGGCCAGCTCATAATCTTGTTGGCCAGCCCATGGTAGGCGATGCTGGCCGGAGATTTGGGATAAGCTTCCACTATCAGTTTCTGCTTTCGCACCGACTTGCGCAGGTTCTCATCGAACGGAATAGTTGCTACAAGTTCCAGTGCCACATCCAAAAATCTGTCGGTTACTTTACTGAGCTTAGCAAATAACTCCATACCTTCCCGCAAACTACGTACCATATTTGCGACAATTTTGAAGCGGAACACACCATGCTCACGACTGAGTATCTTAATCAGTGCATAAGCATCGGTAATTGAGGTGGGTTCATCACAGACAACCACGAGTACATCCTGTGATGCACGAGAGAAGCTGAGTACCATATCTGAGATCCCGGCAGCCGTATCGACTACCAAAATATCAAACTGGGTTTTCATTTCGCTGAAGGCGCGGATAAGACCGGCGTGTTGGGCCGCAGTCAACTCGACCATGGCCTGGGTGCCAGAGGTGGCGGGAATAATGCCAATTCCTTTTGGGCCACGAACAATAATATCATCGAGTTCAGACTCACCCGAGAGCACATGGGATAAGTTACGTTCGGCGCGCAGCCCAAGCATCACATCCACGTTGGCCAACCCAAGGTCAGCATCCAATACCAGGACGCGTTTGCCTTTCTCTGCCAGAGCAACCGCAGTATTGATGGAGACGCTGGTTTTACCCACCCCACCCTTGCCTCCGGTCACGGCAATCACTTTTACTTTTTCGTTATTTGGTTGATTCATCATTCGTAAACCGCTCGCTTGGTCCCGGGTCATAGCTTTACTCAAATGCATAGGTCATCTCTTCTGACCTGGCTTTATTATTAAAATGGCTTGCTTCTGTCTTGTTCAATACGGCCAATGCCTGCTTGGCCAAGGTCAGGGTATCGGCTACCTGCATATCCTCAGGAACCCTTTGACCGTCAGTAATATAACTTAATGATAACCCACTTTGGATCAACACGCTCAGCGCGGCGCCCAAAGAGACGGACTCATCAAGTTTAGTTAAAACCGCCCCTGCGAGATCAATTCGCTGGAAATGACTTACCGCCTCTTCAAGCACCCGGCGTTGACCGGTTGCCGAGAGCACCAGATAGCTACGAATAGGCAAACGGGTATTGGCGGCAAGGTTATCCAGTTGTTGGTACAAGCGCATATCCCTTTGTCCCATACCTGCGGTATCTATCAAAACCAGTTTCCGGCTACGGAACTGATAAAGTATCTGCTCCAACTCATTGAGATCATGAGCTTGCTTCACCGGACATCCCATTATTTTGCCATAAGTTGCCAATTGCTCAAAGGCTCCGATGCGATAATGGTCCATGGTGACCAACAATACAGAATCCGGGCCATGATGGGCAATGAAACGGGCCGCAAGTTTGGCCAATGTGGTGGTTTTACCAACACCGGTAGGACCGACCAACGCGACAATGCCGCCCTGGCGCATTAAATCATCACCTTGATTATCAAGCAGGTTTGCCAGACTTTGGGGCAAGGCACGGCCAAGTTCAGCGCTTTGATAGTGCTGGCTTAAAGATGCCAGGCGCTCGGCAACATCAGGGGAGAACTCGGCTTCCAGTAATTTACGCTTCAACATGGCACCAACAGGATCTGTACGGCTGCGCTGATCCGACATCAAACTGGAAAGCTGATGGGTCAACAAACCACGCAGGGAAGCCAGCTCTTCACGCATGGCTTCCATCTCTTGCTGTTGCTTGACGCTGTTGCCCTTGCTTGCCCGCTCAGGCGTTTTTTCACGCAGCTGTGGCGCTGGCTTGTGCTCTTCGCCAAGCCCTTTGGCCCAAGCAGGCATATCCAAATCTTTGGCGCTGTTTTGCTGCCCCAGCTGTTCATTCAAACGGCTCTGTTGCCGCTCAAGCAAAGCTTGCAGAGAATCGGCAACAGGCTCCGGGTTGGTCTTACTATTGCTGCGCACATGACCACTGCCGAGGGAGACTTTGTCCTCACCCAACTCCATAAAAGGCGATGCGGTTGGCGCCGCAGCAGGCTTGGGAGAGTCGTAATCAACCGCCGCCACTATCTCTATGCCGCCGGTAACCTTCTTGTTGGACATGATTACGGCATCTGCCCCCAGAGTCTCTTTCACCTGAGCCAGCGCAGCACGCATATCTTTGGCAAAAAAACGTTTAATCTTCACTTTCGGTTACCCCTGTTGGCCAACGGCTGACACTATGCGTATCTGTTTCTCATCGGGCACCTCCTGATAGGAGATCACCCGCAGATTGGGAATAGTGTGCTTAACAAAACGTGACAGAGTAGAACGCAGCATGCCGGATGTCAGCAATATGGCGGGCTGACCTACCATTTCCTGCTTCTGGGCCGCTCCGGCCAGTGACTGCTGCATACGCTCTGCCAGTCCCGGCTCGATATTCGGACCTTCGCCCCCTGTCGCCTGCATTGACTGATGCAACATCTGTTCCAACTCTGGCGCCAAAGTTATGACGGGGATTTCCGGCTCAGGACCGGCTATCTCCTGCACTATCATGCGTTTAAGGGCAATACGTACCGCGGCGGTCAACACCTCGGTGTCATTGCTCTTGGGACCGTACTCCAGCAGGGTTTGGACTATGGTGCGCAGATCCCGAATCGATACCCCCTCGTTAAGCAGGTTCTGCATCACCTTAACCACATTGCCCAGGGTCATCACATCGGGAATGAAGCCATCGACCAATTTGGGCGAATGCTTGGCCAGCATATCCAGCAACTGTTGCACTTCTTCGTAACCCAGCAGTTTGGAGGCGTTGTTGGTCAGAAGTTGGCTGAGATGAGTGGCCACCACAGTGGCGGCATCCACAACCGTGTAGCCCAGAGTCTGGGCGTGCTCTCTGAGCTCGGGGGCAATCCATACCGCATCCAGACCAAAGGCGGGATCTTTGGTTTCTATGCCATCCAGCTTACCGAATACCTGTCCCGGGTTAATCGCCAGTTCACAATCGTGACGTACTTCGGCTTCACCACTTGCCACCCCCATCAAAGAGATGCGATAGGCATTGGGAGAAAGGTCCAGGTTGTCGCGGATATGTACTGCCGGCACCAGGAAACCCAGTTCCTGAGACAGCTTCTTGCGCACCCCTTTGATACGGCCGAGAAGCTCGCCACCCTGACCTTTATCCACCAAAGGAATAAGGCGATAACCCACCTCCAAGCCAATGGTGTCCACATGACGAACATCGTCCCAACTGAGTTCTTTGGGTTCGTTGAGGCTCTTCTCTGTGGGCCCTTTCTTGGCGAGCTCCAGCGCCTGTTGTTTGTTCTTTTCATTACGTTTGTAGATAAAGAAGGCGCCCACTGAGGCCAGCAAGGCAAAGGTTAAAAACGCCAGATGAGGCATGCCGGGCACTATCCCCATCACAAAGAGTACCGCAGAAGCGATGAGCAATGATTTGGGGTTGTCGAACATCTGCTGCACGACCTGCTGCCCCATATCGCCGGACTCATTCTGACGGGTCACCATCAGCGCGGCAGCGATGGACAACAACAGCCCGGGTATCTGCGCTACCAGGCCATCACCTATGGTCAGCAGGGTGTAAATCTCTACCGCTTGGGAAAAGCTCAGTCCGTGCTGAACTATCCCTATGATGAAGCCACCCAAAATGTTGATCACCAAGATCAAAATACCGGCAATCGCATCCCCTTTCACAAACTTGGAGGCACCGTCCATAGAGCCGTAGAAGTCGGCCTCACGAGTGACTTCTTCCCGGCGTACCCTGGCCTGCTCCTGATTGAGGATCCCGGCATTGAGGTCGGCATCAATCGCCATCTGTTTACCCGGCATGGCGTCCAAGGTAAAGCGGGCACTCACTTCCGAAATACGCCCGGCACCCTTGGTTACCACGGCAAAGTTGATGATAATCAGAATGAGGAACACCACCAGACCTACGGCATAGTTACCGCCGATCACCACAGAGCCGAAGGCCTCAATCACTTTACCGGCAGCATCACCGCCGTTGTGACCTTCGAGCAATACCACCCGGGTAGAAGCGACGTTAAGCGCCAGTCTGAGCAGAGTGGCTACCAGCAAAACGGTCGGGAAAGCAGCAAAATCCAGTGGCCTTTGAGTGTAAACAGCCACCAGCAGCACCACCAGTGCCAGGGCGATATTGAAGGAAAACAGGATATCCAGCAGAAAGGCCGGCATAGGCAAAACTATCATGGCCAGCGTCGCCAGGACCAGAAGCGGCGTGCCTACGCCCTTGAAGTTTGCCGGTTTTACTTGCCTCAGTTGCCCGAGCGTCGCTTTAACATCCATTCACTATCAGCCTGAAGTTTGACACTTAGACCAAGTTCAGCAAGTTTCGCGCCAAGTTAGCTTCAATACTGCTTGTATTCATCCGGGATGGGTTGATTGAGAGGGATAGGTTTGGGCCGAGTGCCCTTGCCTTTTTGGTATTGCCTGAGCTGGAACACATAGGCGAGCACTTGGGCTACAGCGGTGAACAGGCCTTCGGGGATCTGCTGATTGAGCTTGGTAGTATGGTAAATCGCCCGCGCCAGAGGCGGCGCCGACACTATGGCAACCTGGTGCTCTCTGGCAATTTCACGAATTTTAAAGGCCACATCGTCAACGCCCTTGGCAAGCACAAAGGGCGCAGGTGACTTGTCTACATCGTACTTTATCGCTACCGCGAAGTGCTCGGGGTTAACCACTATTACATCGGCCTTGGGCACTTCACTCATCATCCGCCGCTGGGCCATCTCCCTTTGCAACTGGCGAATACGGCCTTTGACCTCGGGCTTTCCTTCGGTGTCCTTGTACTCGTCTTTGACTTCCTGCTTGGTCATCCGCAATTGCTTGGCGTGGTTCCAAATTTGAAACGGCACGTCAATGACCACTATCACCAGGGTGGACGCACTCAGTAGAATAAACATCCATACCAAGAGATCCAATGCATGGCGTATGTTGCCCGGCAGGTGATCCTGCGACAACCTGAGAATATCTTCAAAGTAGAAGCTCAGCAGCAGATAGGCTGACAGTGCCACCACGGAAAACTTGGCGATCCCCTTGGCCAGCTCCACCAGCGCCTGTACCCCGAACATCCTTTTAAAGCCGGTCATAGGGTTCATCTTACTGCCCTTGGGCATAAATGCCTGGGTCGAAAAACTGATACCGCCTAGAACAATATTACCGACAAAGGCCACGAAACCGAGAAACAGAATAAAACCGGCCATAGGCCAACCCAGCTCGGCGGCAACTATACCCCAGACATTGAACATGCTGTTGGTATCGAATATCTGATCCCGTTCCATGGAGAAGATACGGCTCATGACAGAGGCCAGACTGGCGGCCAGACTTGGCCCCAGCATGGCAAAACCCACGGCTGCGGCCAACAATACCGCCGAGGTGCCCAACTCTTTTGACCTTGCAACCTGCCCTTTCTCTCTGGCCTGTTGCAAGCGCCTGGAGGTTGCCTCCTCGCTTTTTTCCTGCCCGTCTTCGTTCTCTGCCATCAGGGGACTCCATCCAGATTACAGGTCAGCTCCAGCATGTCACACAGCAACAGCTGCGCCGCATGCCAAACCTCATCGAAGTGAGCCATCACAGGCCCCAGTGTCAACCAAAGAATAATCAGGCCACCTATCATGGTAACGGGAAAACCTATGGCAAAAATGTTCAGCTGGGGTGCCGCCCGGGTCATCACCCCGAAAGAGAGGTTAACGGTAAGCAGTGCGATAATGGCCGAGATAGACATGGTCAACGCGGCGCCGAACATATAGCTGCCCCACTCAGCCAGGGTGCGATAGTTGGCAATTTTGATCCCTTCGCTGGATACCGGCAAGGTTTCAAAGCTTGCCACCAGCATACGTATCATCACCAGGTGGCCATCTACCGCCAGGAAGATCATGGTGGTCAGCAGCAAAAAGAAGTTACCTATCACAGGCGTCTGCTGCCCTGAGCTGGGATCCACCATGGAAGCAAAGCCCAAACTGGTTTGCATGCCGATTATCTGCCCGGTCAGCACAAAGGTTTGCATGATGAGCAAGGTAACAAACCCCATGGCGGTACCGATAAGAATCTGTTGAGTAGTAATAAATACTGCTGCGAGAGAGAAAAGATCCACTCCGGGCATGGGCGGCAAGACAGGCGCTATTGCCACAGTCAAGGCCAGCGCCAGCAACAAACGGACTCTGGCTGGCGTGGTATTGGCGCCAAAAACCGCCATCACCATCAACATGCTGGCCACCCGAAACAATGGCCAGAGGTAGGCGGCCAGAGTCTGTTGGATGCTGTCGAACAGTATCTCCATGGCTCAGCCCACCACTTGCGGGATCCTGTGAACCATCTCGATAAAGAAATCCATCATGGTGCGCACCAGCCAATGACCGATAAACATCAGTGCAAACAGGGTCATCAAGAGCCTGGGCAGAAAACTCAGAGTCTGTTCGTTAATGGAGGTAGCAGCCTGAAACACTGCCACAATCAAGCCTATGATCAACCCGGGCACCACTATGGCCGAAACCATCATCACGATCACCGCCAGGGCTTCGCGGAAAATGTCGATCAGTGACTCGGGGGTCATCTGCGCCTCCTATAAACCGAAGCTGCCGGCGAGAGTGCCCATCACCAGGGTCCAGCCATCAACCAGCACAAACAACATGATCTTGAACGGCAAGGAAACAATCATGGGGGATAGCATCATCATACCCATGGCCATCAGAATACTGGCCACCACCAAATCCAGCACAAGGAAAGGCACAAACAGCATAAAACCTATCTGGAATGCGGTCTTGAGCTCACTGGTGATAAAGGCCGGGATCACCACTGTCATAGGAGCATCTTCAGGGTTGTTGATGTTCTGGTAGCCGGAGATCTCAATAAAGGAGTTGAGATCCGTGGTGCGGGTTTGTGACAACATAAACTTTTTCAGCGGCGATTGTCCGGCATCGAATGCTTGCTGCAAGGTCATGCTGTCATTCATGTACGGCTGCACCGCGTCATCATAGATGCGGTCAAACACAGGCGCCATGATAAAGAAGGTCATAAACAGGCTCATACCGATAAGAACCTGATTGGAAGGGGTTTGTTGCAGGCCTATAGCCTGCCGCAGGATAGACAAGACCACTATGATACGGGTGAAAGAGGTCAGCATGATCACCATGGCCGGCAGGAAACTCATGGCGGTCATCAGCAGCAGGATCTGCATGGTCACCGAATACTGAGTCGAGCCATCCGGCCCGGTAGTCACGGTTACCGCCGGAAACAATGCATCCTGAGCCTGGGCAAAGCCCGGCAGCAGCATCAGAGGTAATAGCAGCAGTGGCCAATATTTCATGATGGTTTCACCCTGGCCTGCCTGAGCTTGGCGGCGAAGCTCTCATTGTCTATGGTCACCGGCCGCTCCAGCTTATCTACCAAAGAGACTTGCGCCGCGGTGACTCCCAGCAGGTATTGCTGCCCATCCAGTTCCACCAATACCAGCTTCTCTTTCTGCCCGAGCGGGGTAACTGCCAGCGTCTTGATAGCCGATTGGCTGCCCGGCACCAAATTGAGGCGTTTCACCAGATAGGCCAGCACAAAAATCAACGCCAGCACCAGAATAAGCCCGCCCATCATGCTGGCCATGGTCGCCAGGCTGCTGCCACCGTCGTGAGTCAAGGCGGTTGCCGCCTGGGTCGTCGTTTGAGTCATGGCCACCGGCTTATTTGAGTTTCTTGATACGTTCGGTCTGGCTTATCACATCCGTCAGACGAATACCGAACTTGTCGTTGACCACTACCACTTCGCCGTGGGCAATCAAGGTGCCATTGACCATCACATCCAGAGGTTCACCGGCGACTCTATCCAGCTCCACTACCGAGCCCTGGTTGAGCTGCAACAGATTGCGGATACTGATAAAACTGCGCCCCACCTCCATGGAGATAGTCACGGGGATATCCAAAATGGTATCCAGTTTGGCGGCTTCCTCTTCAGACAAGGGTTTGGCATCGCTCTTGAGCTCATCCAAATCAACCGCCTTGGCCTCCTCTTCAGCCTGCTCGGCCATGGCGGCAGCCCAATCGTCCATCTCTTCAGTACTCATTCTCTATCACCTTATATATCCGAGATATCCTTGGATTTACCCTTGCGGGTTACCAGCTGCAGTTCGGTCTTGACCGTTTCCGGACGCGGGATCTTGTCGCAGATCTTCAGCGCCAGGTTTTCCCTTACCCGCCCCAGCTTACATCTGTAGGTAGGCAAGTCCTCAATCTTCATCACTATATGCTCAGGCAACTCAACCGGGATCACATCACCGGCCTTGAACTCCATTACTTCCCTGAGAGTCATCTCTTTTTCAAGCAGACGTGCATCCAGCCCCACTTCGACATCCATGATCTCGTCTTTCAGCGCCTGAGACCAGCGCATATCGGTATCTTGCTTGTCGCTTTGAACCCCGGCATCCAGCAGTTCCCGGATGGGTTCAATCATAGAATAGGGCATGGTAATGTGAAAATCGCCACCGCCGCCGTCCACTTCAATATGGAAAGAGTTGACCACAACCACTTCGGTTGGGCTGACAATGTTGGCCATCGCCGGGTTAACTTCTGAGTCCAGATAGTCGAATTCGACATCCATCACAGGCGCCCAGGCATCTTTGTAATCTTCAAAGATAATCTTCAGCAACAGCTGTACTATGCGCCGCTCTGTCGGGGTAAATTCCCGCCCTTCGATCTTGGCATGGAAGCGGCCATCGCCACCAAAGAAGTTATCCACCAGAATAAACACCAATCTGGCTTCCATGGTAATCAGCGCCGTCCCCTTGAGTGGACTGAAGCGCACCATATTCAAACTGGTTGGCACAAACAGAGTGTGCACATACTCACCAAACTTGAGCATTTGCACGCCGTTAATGGAGACTTCGGCTGCCCGGCGCATCATGTTGAACATACTGATCCGCAGGTGACGGGCAAAGCGCTCGTTGACAATTTCCAGGGTCGGCATCCGGCCACGGACGATACGATCCTGTGAAGAAAAGTCATAGGATTGGGCGTCGTGTCCCGACTCCTGGGCATCCTCTTCTTCGACGTCGTCCACGCCATGAAGCAGCGCATCAATTTCGTCTTGGCTTAATAAATCACTCACGATATTGCCTTCGCCTCTTGTCCCTGTTACTGCATCACAAAGCCGGTGAACAGCACTTTCTCAACGACTTTACGGCCGGTAACCGGTTGCAGTGTGTTTTGTACATTGAGCAGCGCCAACTGTCTGAGCTCATCCTTACCT
Organism: Shewanella sp. K8; assembly: GCF_028823715.1. Classification (NCBI taxonomy): domain Bacteria; kingdom Pseudomonadati; phylum Pseudomonadota; class Gammaproteobacteria; order Alteromonadales; family Shewanellaceae; genus Shewanella; species Shewanella sp. K8. The sequence continues at coordinate 33,168 of NZ_JAPEHY010000031.1, read as the reverse complement.
GCCTGGCTGCTGAGCTTTTCAACATCGGCACCGCTGAAAGTGGTCAGCAGTGCATCTTCAATCAAGGGAATATGCTTCTTGAGAGTGACATCGTCATCACTGCCACGCACCATGAGCTGTACCTTTATCTCCACCAGCCTGGAACGGTTAGCCCCCGGCAGATTGAACAGAAATGGTCTGGGCATGGCCACATAGAAGGCTTCCCTGCTGTTATTGGCCTGAGCTTCTTCGGTTACCTGCTCACCTTCGGCCGCATCGACCGCAGTGTCATCTGAACCGCCCAGGAAAAACCACAAGCCAGCACCGACCAGCAGCAACACCACCAAACCAATGCCGCCGAAGATAAAGAGTTTCTTTTTGCTTTTGGGCGCCGGCGCCTCTTGCAGCTCAAGCTCTTCTTGCTCTGCCATTCTCTACCCTTTCCCTTAATCAACCGCAATGCCCGCGGAAAAATACCATCCCTATAGGTTACCTGCTCAGGCGTAATAATCTATACCCGAGCCATAACTTGTTGTGTGATTTGTGCTTTGTGCCGTTTCTTCGGCGGAAATTTCACCATTGGCACCCTCTTGGGCAAAACCACCGCCATTGCCACCATGCTGCTCGCCTTGCTCCCGACCACCTTGAGAGATGTGGCTATCGGCCAGGTTCATTCCCTGCTCCTGCAGCATTTCTCTCAATCTGGGCATGGCCTGTTCCAGCATATCCCGGGTTTGTGGTTGGGTGACATGGAACTGCACCTGAGTCTGATCACCATGCACCTGAACCCTGACCATCATGGCTCCAAGCTCTGGTGGGTCGAGACGAATCTCAGCCTGCTGCACACCATTACTGACCATGGTAATCAACTGCTGCCGCATCACGGGGGCAAAACGCTGCACCATATCGGCGGTTTGCAGTGATTGCTCCATCCCCTGCCTCAATGACAGTTGATATTGGGCCATCTCTCCCCTCTGTGGAGGCTGCAACCCTTGTTGATGCAGCTGTTGCTGAAACGGGCTGATATCTGTCTGGGTTGATGCCGCATCGCCCTTGAGCGCCTGATGTATGGCGTCACTCACAGGGCTTCGTACCTCGGCAGCAGTCTGAGTACCTTTCACCTCAGCCTTAAGTAAGCTGGCGAGAACATCCTTGGCCGTAGCTTTGTCACTCTTGCCGTCAGCGCCGACAGACGTTGCCGCCGCGGCCACCGCAGCACCCAACTTGCCGGTAGTATCTGTCTTGGCCTTCTCGGCAATTGCGCTTTGCGCCAAGATCTTGTCACTCTTTTCCTCAGCGGCATTGAGCACAGCTTCACGAACCACAGCAGCCATACCATCCTGAGTCGCCGCCTTACGCGCTGACTTATCAGCATCCGGCCAACCCATTTGTTGCTCGCCTTCCTGAGACTTGGCCTTTTCCGCTGTTGCAGCCGCCTTGTCGAGAGCCAGCAAAGGAGCATCTATAGTTTCATCCTCTGCTTTGCTATCGCCTTTGCTTGCCGCTTTCTCATCAGTATCGGCCAGTTTGGCACTGTCTTCTTCACTCTCGTCGCCTTCGTCAGCGGCAATCACCTCTGCGCCTTCCAGACTATCTGTCACTACCATGCCAAGCTCGGCACTCCCCTGCTTGAGGTTTTCCAAGAGCTTCATCTGCTCTTCGGGAGACATGGCCTTGATCTCATCTTCTTTGAGCCCGGTGAGAGCGGCAATCTGTTTCAGCAGGCTCACCTCATCCACTTCGGTGACTATGGTGCCGTCTTCAGACGGCAATTTCTTGCCCATGGCTATTTGCCCCAGAATAAGCGAGACATCGACGGCCTGCTCAGCTTGAGCACCTTCTCTGTTAAGACTGCCAGCGGTAAATCCCGGCTTGGCGCCTTGCGAGTCGAACGAGAACTTGGCCTGCGCCTGTTGATAAGCGGCGAAAAAAGCTTCGTTATCAGTAGATTGTAGTGCATCTGTGGCGGAGACTCCCTTGCCGCCCGCATTGCCGATCAGGATATTGGATAACTGCTGCATGCCTTCCTCCAGCACCTAGGCCCTCAATAGATAAAGATAGGCCGAGTCAGAATTAATGTCTCTGTCTCAAACAAAGCAAAATTCACGCCAATAAAAAATTTAGAATGAATATTAAGGAATTGTCCGGGAATGGATGTAGGAATGGGCTCAATGGTTGAGCTTACGACGGAAAAACTGCTGGGAAGCAAACTCATCAATGAGTTTCTGCTCTTGTTTGGCGGCTTTGGCTTCGGCCTGCAGGGCTTTTTTCTCCAACAACATCTCCACCGCCTTACGCTTTTGCTGCTTCTCCAGCCAATGTTGCTGTCTATAGCCCCGCTGCTTATCGGCCTCGGCGACCACGGCAAGTTGTTGCCCTATGGCATCATCTACCTGACGCACAAATCGATGAAACTGCTGGTAATAGGAGGCGCCAATGCTCTGCCCCTGCTGGGCATCGAGTTGCTTCATATAGTCGAGACGGTATTCCTGCAGCGCCTGCAGCTGAGACTTACGCCTCTGGCATTCCATTTGCGCGGCTTTAAGCTGCAGTGCTGCCTGCTCTTCGGCTTCGACCGCCAGTTTCAACACTGTGTGCAAAGGATCGGGTTTCGCCATCTGTAGTATTATTCCTTAAAATTGCCTGCCTTGCGGGCCTTAACCCGGCGCTCTATTGAGATCAGGCTACCCCCCTATTGTCACTGAATTTTTTATCGAGCACGCAAACTCCTGCACTGAATTGCATTACACCTTACATTGGGCAGCAAGCTGCCCCAACATCTGCTGGCAATCGCTGAAACTGATGGCATCGCGCATCCCCTGCCGCAAAAAGGCGTTCATGGCGGGTTGCAGGCGTATGGCGTTGTCGATACGCGGATCCGAGCCTTGGGAATAGGCACCAATGGAGATCAGATCCCGGTTTTGCTGGTAGAGCGAATAAACCTGCTTGACGCGCCGCATCGCTTCCAGGTGCGCCTCGCTGATCACCATGGGTGCCACCCGACTGATGGAAGCTTCAATGTCTATCGCCGGATAATGCCCTGAGTCGGCCAAGGCCCGTGACAACACTATGTGACCGTCCAAAATGGCCCGCGAGGCATCGGCAATGGGATCTTGCTGATCGTCCCCTTCGGTAAGCACAGTATAGAAGGCAGTGATCGAGCCCTGACCTTCACCACCATTACCGGCGCGCTCCACCAAACGGGGCAACTTGGCAAATACTGAAGGCGGATACCCTTTGGTTGCCGGCGGCTCACCGACCGCCAGGGCGATTTCCCGCTGCGCCTGGGCGTAACGGGTCAGGCTATCCATCAACAGCAGGACGTCATAGCCGAGATCGCGAAAATACTCGGCTATCCGAGTCGAGGTTTCGCAGGCACGAAGGCGCATCAAGGGGGAGGTATCGGCCGGGGCGGCTATGACCACAGAGCGGGCCCGCCCCTCTGCGCCCAGGATCTCTTCGATAAACTCTTTCACCTCCCGGCCACGCTCCCCCACCAGGCCAACCACAATAATGTCGGCCGTGGTGCCGCGGGTCATCATGCCAAGGAGCACACTCTTACCCACGCCGGAGCCGGCAAAGAGCCCCATACGTTGGCCCTTGCCCACGGTAAGCATGGCGTTGATGGCTCTGACGCCTACATCGAGCGGTTCGGTAATCGCCCGTCTGGCCAAGGGATTGATTGCCGGGCTATGGCGCGAGGCTTGTTCGTCTGTGTGCATGGCGCCCATACCATCGAGCGGCTGGCCGTTACCGTCCAGCACCCGACCAAGAAGACTCAAACCGACACTGAGCCCGGTTTGCTCACCGAGCGGCATCACTTTGGCTCCGGGGAGCACGCCCCTGAGTTCTTCCACCGGCATCAGATACAATAGCTCATCGTCAAAACCTATCACCTCGGCAATAAGCTTACCCGCCATGGTATCTATGGCGCAGAGACTGCCGACCGGCGCCCGGCAACCACTGGCTTCCAGCGTCAGACCAACCACCCGCACCAACTGGCCGCTGGCAACCGCTTGAAACGGCGCCTGCTTTTCGGCCAAGTGTTTGAGTTCACTCAGCAGTTGGCTTCGGCGCTGCTGCATCATGAGTGTCTCCTTCGCTGGGCTGTTCGCCCTCTTGGCTTGCGGTCTCGGCCTTGTCGCTCATAGCGGCTGTTTGTTCATCGGCAAGCGTTTGCTCCTGCTCGCTGTCCTGTGGCGGCGGGCTTGGCCTATCGTCTATTGCGGCCTGCTGCTGGGCGGCCTTTTTCGCCAACATGGATTGTTCGGCTTCAAGATTGGCAAACACCCCTTCCAAACGGGTTTCCAAGCGCATATCCACTTGCGAGCGTTGGCTGTCCACCACACAATCGCCACGATTGAGGCCGGGATCGGCTTCCAGTGTCCAGCGGTTACGTGTCAGTTGCTCTTCACCGTAGAGCTCGCTGACCAAAGCCATATCTTCCGGGTGCAAACGCAGATTCACTTTCTGCTCTTTGAGTGGCAGGGCATCTATCCCTTGCCTGAGCGCCGCCAGTATATGTTCCGGGTGGGTCTTCAGCTCATGGGCTATGAGGTTGCGCGCCAAAGTGCCGACCAAGGTCAGTAGCGATTCTTCTATCTGGGTATCCAGCAGCGCCAGCGGCGCCTCGAACTGAGCAAGCAAGGCATCGAAACGCTCTATCATGGCGGCGGCCTGTTGCAAGCCTTCTTCCCGGCCTTGCTCAAGCCCCTGGGCAAAACCTTCACTGTGCCCCTGTTCCAAGCCCTGAAGACGGCCTTCCTCCAGGCCTTTGGCCAGCCCTTGTTCCTTGCCTTCGGCAAAACCTTCCTGCTCGGCTTGCTCGCGGATAGATTCGATTTCAGCCAAAGTCGGTGGTGATACAGCCTCTTCGGCGGCCTTGGGCTCTATGCGTCCAGGCTTATAGCCAAACAGATTACTCGGCTTAAGCGGCATGGCGTCACCCACATCGGGCAACTGCCAATTAACAAACTCGTCCGCTTCATCCGGCGGTAAAATGTTGTGGGACACCTTTTTGTCTGTCATTCAAACTCGCCTGTCAGAGGAATTCTTCACTGCCGCCGCCACCGAGCATAATCTCTCCGGCATCGGACAAGCGACGGGCGATGGACAATATCTCTTTCTGGGCCACTTCCACTTCGCTGATACGAATTGGCCCCATGGCCTCGAGATCGTCACGCAGCAATTCGGCGGCACGTTTGGACATATTGCCGAGGATCTTCTCCTTCAATGGCTCGTCAGCGCCCTTGAGCGCCTTCATCAGTACATCCTGCTGCACTTCCCGCAGCAGCGTCTGAATGCCACGGTCGTCGACATCGATCAGGTTTTCGAACACGAACATCAAGTCCTGGATCTGCTGCGCCATCTCTTCGTCGGACTCGCGCAGAGTTTCCATCAGTTGGCTCTCCACCCCGGTATCCAGGTAGTTCATAATGTTGGCAGCAGCCTTCAAGCCACCCATCTTGGCGGCCTGGGCGCCACCCTGACCGGCAAACTGTTTCTCCATGATGTCGTTAAGCTCCTGCAGTGCTGCAGGTTGCACCTCTTCGAGGTTGGCGATACGCATCATCAAATCGAGACGGGTGTTTTCCGGGAACTGGGCAAAGATTTCCGCCGCCTGATCCGGTTCAAGATAGGACAGTACAATGGTTTGGATCTGCGGGTGTTCGTTCTGGATAATAGTCGCCACCTGTCTGGCGTCCATCCACTTGAGCGAGTCGAGGCCTTTGGCGCCACTGCCCATGACAATCTGCTCGATAAGATTACCGGCCTTGTCTTCACCCAATGCGGTAGTCAGTGCCTTACGCACAAACTCTTCGCTGTTAAAGCCTATGGAGGAGTATTTCTGGATATCATCCAGAAACAGCTTGTGAACCGCAACCACCTTCTCCTGGCCGAACTCCTGCATGGCCGCCATGGCCATACCCACCTTTTGAACCTGTTTGGGTTCCAAGTGTTTGAGAATAGAGGCCGCATCGGCTTCACTGAGACTCAGCAACAAAATGGCGGTCTTCTCAATCCCGTTGAGATTCTTGACATCGAAGCCGCTCTCGGCTGGTTTATCCGCTTTTTTTTCAGGCATCTTCTTGCAACCAGTTCTTCACCACTTGGGTGGACAGTTCAGGCTCATTGGCCACCAGAGCACGTATGGCCTTAATCATATCATCATCTTTGTGCAGATCCGGTATCAGAATCGAACCGTCATCGGCATAGCTGTATTCACTTTCAGGGCGGTTGAGCATACCCAGGGTGTCGGCAGCGTACTGATCTTCAATATCTGCCAGCTCGTGCCCCAGCGCAGGTTCATCCGGCATATTCTGGCCATCGGGATAGATGAGGCGTTTGAGCATGGGACGCACCACGAACAGGATAAGCACCAAAATCACCAAGGCACCTATGCCGAGTTTCATCGCCCGCCAGAACCAGGGCTGCTCCCACAGAGGTGGCTCAGGCAGGTCTTCAACCAGCTGATCCATAAAGGGCACAGTCACCACTTCTATCATGTCGCCCCTTTGGCTGTTGAAGCCAACGGCGCCTTCCAGCAAGCGACGGATATTGGCCATCTCTTCACCTGTGCGAGGCACTCTGGCGACCTGACCATTTTCACCGGCAGCACCTGCCTTGTAGTCGACCGCCACTGAGACACTGACCCGGCGTACTACACCTATCTGCTGACGGGTATGGCTGATGGTGGTATCCAGCTCAAAGTTACGGGTCGCTTCCCTATGGCTGTTGCCTGACGTAACACTGCTGCTTTCTGTAGCATCGGCAGCGTTTTCAGGAATATTGGACTCCATCGGCGGCTGATTGGAAAGGGCTCCGGGGATGCCGCCACTGCTGCCACCAACGCTGTTATTTTCCACTGTCATTTCACTGCGAAGTGATGGCAGATCCGGATTGAAACGCTTGGCAGTTTGCTCGACCGCGGTGAAGTCCATGCTGACATCCACCTGGGATGTGAAGTTTTCCGGACCGAGGATCGGCATCAGAATCGAGTCAATCTTGGTGCGGTATTCGTTTTCTTTTTGCTGCACCAGCTCAAGCTCGCGTCTGGCGCGGGCAGATACCCCATCCTGACTGCCTGAGTTCAGCAAGCGGCCGTTGGAGTCTGTCACTGTAACCCGGCTGGGTTCCATGCCATGAACCGCTGAGGCAACGATATCGACTATCGCATCAACCTCTTCCTGTCCCAAACCGCCCCTACGGGTATTGACCACCACTGTGGCACTGGGTTTGGCGCGATTGCGGGCGAACACATTTTCCTTCGGCAGCGCCAGGATCACCTTGGCACGGCTGACACTATTGAGCTCTTCAATCGCCCGCGCCAGGTTCATCTCCTGACTCTGCTTCAGCCTGGCCTGTTCCATCCGCTGACTGACACCAAAGCCGGAATCCTGGCTCAGATAATCCTTGGCCTCGGCACTGGAATCTATGCCGGCGCGGCTCAGCATCATCTTCACGTCCTGATACTTGTCTTCAGGCACAGTGATCACATCGACTTCAATCTTGTACGGTACCCGGTTCTTATCCAGCACATCGAGTACCTGCACCATCTCCTGGGTATCCATCTTGCCCAGTGGCCGATATTCTGGCTCCTGGGCCCAGATCATCACAAATACCGCCAGAGCCAGACAGATAGCCAATGCCAGGATCATGGTGATCTGCCGCAGCATATCCACTCCCCCGAGGGAGCCCAATACACCCGACTTGTTTTCCTGTTGGACCCCTTCCAGCGTTGTTCCACCGGCGGAAACATTGGATCCTGCTACTAATTCTGTGCTCACGGTGCGTTCCTGTTATCCGGGATCTGTGATGCAAGCATGCCTTAAACAGGCATGCTCATAATCTCTTTGTAGGCTTCGACCAGCTTGTTGCGCACCTGCACTGTGGCCTCGAATGCGACGCTGGCTTTCTCGCGGGCAATGACAGTGTCAGACAGAGACACTGTGGTGTCGCCCATCTCCAGCCGGGTGGCCAGATTGGATGATGTGCTTTGCAACTCACTGACATTGCCTACGGCCTGGGCCAGTAATTGGCCGAAATCAGTTCCTGTGGTATTGCCCACCTGGCGTACAGGCGAAGACTGAAATCCCGTTGGGGCAATTTCACCTTTAAGTGATTGCATTTCTTGCAATAAAGAATTGGCACCTATTTGCATCTTCTCACTCCTGTCGTCAGCGAATTGACGAAAAATCTGGGTTACCAGACTCTATGCAATTAGTTTGCCAAAAATGGAATAGTCAAAGTTAAGCTAAGTAAACGCCCTGAATTCACCCAGGGCCTGAAGAAAAACAATGGAATTGGAAAGCGGCCTAACGGCCGCTTTGGAGATGACTCAGGCGGGCACCTCTATGCCCATCTCGCGCATGCGCGCCATCTTGTATCTGAGAGTGCGGGCGCTGATCCCCAATTTCTCTGCCACCAGTTTGCGACTGCCCTGACACTGGGCCAGAGTCTCGAGAATAATCACATGCTCCTGAGCCTTGAGCTCATCACCGAGCGCTTCAGGCGTTTCCGGGGCCGTGGTCTCTCCCAGAGCAACATCCTGCAAATCGATAATAATATCGCCCGCTTCTATCTGCCCTTGACTCAAGATCAACGCCCGCTGGATCACATTATCCAGCTCACGGACATTCCCCGGCCAGCGGTGGGCCAACAAACGTCGCACCGCAGCATCGCTGAGAACTGGCACCGGGTTAATCGCCGCGTTTTCAGCGTGACGCGCCAACAGATGTTTGGCCAACGGGATGATATCCGCCGGTCTTTGGTTCAGTGCCGGCCAGGCAAGCGGAAACACATTGATCCTGTAATAAAGGTCTTCGCGAAACTCGCCCTTGGCCACCATCTCTTTCAGATCCCGGTTGGAGGTTGCCAGCACCCGGACATCGAGCTTGATGGTCTTGCGGCCTCCCAAACGTTCAACCTCGCGCTCCTGCAGCACCCGCAGCAGCTTGGCCTGCAATGCCAGCTCCATCTCGGAAATTTCATCGAGCAACAGAGTGCCGCCATGAGCCTGTTCAAACTTACCGGGGCAAGCCTGATAAGCCCCGGTAAAGGCGCCTTTCTCGTAGCCAAACAAGGTGGCTTCCAGCATATTTTCCGGGATGGCGGCGCAATTAATCGCCACAAAAGGCCCGTCAGGCCTTTGGCTGTGCTGATGAATGTAGCGAGCCAGCACTTCTTTACCCGAACCGCTGGGGCCACTTATCATCACAGAGGCTTCTGAGGCGGCCACCCGCTGCGCCAGTGCCAGCAAGGCCAGGCTCTTTTCATCGGCCACCACTGGGCCGCCGCTAACCACCTTGGGACGTAAATAGCGACTCACCTGATTGAGCAATACCTGAGGGGCAAACGGCTTGGCGAGATAATCCACGGCCCCCAGCTTGATTGCGCTGACGGCATTGTCGATGGTGGCATAGGCTGTCATCAACAGGATCGGCAGCTGCGGATGTTGCTGACGCAGATAATCCAGCAGCCCCATACCGCCGATACCTTCCATCTGCACATCGCTTATCACCATATCAAAACGATTACCTTTCAAAGCGGTTATCGCTTCTTCGGCGCTGGCGACATCGACGCACTCATAACTGGCGAGCAGCAAGGTATCGAGCAGTGCTTCCCGAAGCGCGGCATCGTCTTCCACCAACAAAATTTTTGCTTCGCTCATGCCACGCCTCCTTGAGAGTCTGTCGTTAACGGGAATGTCAGCGTGACGGTACAACCTGCACCCAGCTTACAGCTGAGGTCCAATTTGCCGCCGTGGCTGCGCACCACTGACTGCACCACCGCCAGCCCAAGCCCTGTACCCTGACGCTTGGTGGTGAAGAAAGGCTCCAGCACCTGCTTTTGCATCTTGCTGTCCAGGCCCTTGCCGTTATCTATCACATCGAGGCGCAGTGCCTGTTCGCAGCTCAGGCGCAAAATGACTCTTGTGGCACCGGCTTCCAGGCTATTGATCACCAGATTATTGATGGCAGAACTCAAGCCATGAAGATTGACCAGCATCTCGCTATCGCCTTCAATTTGCAGACTCAATGCAACGTTTTGCCTGGCAGCGATGGGCTCACAGTTGGCCATGACTTTTTCCAGCACCGTCGAGAACGGCACTCTATCGCAGGCTTCCTCTTGCTTACCTTTGGCAATCAACAACATATCATTGACCTGCTGCTCCAGCTCGGAAAGCCTGTCGAGTAATTTGCCCTGAAAACGCTCTCTGGAGCCGGCATCCAGCCTTGGACTGCCCAAGTTGGCGGCATAGAGTAAGGCGGCAGACAAAGGGGTGCGTATTTGATGCGCCAGAGTGGCGACCATTTTCCCGAGCGCAGACAAGCGTTCAAGGTGGGAAAGGTTTTGCTGCAACAGTCGGGTTTCGGTGAGATCGGTCAGCATAATCAGCTGCCCCTGCTCCGGGGTCAGAGGCGTAATCGCCAGCTTCACCCGGCGGCCATTACGCAGGGAAACTTCATGACCATCGTCTTTTTGCGGCGCGAAGGCGCGATTGATGATAGTCAGCCAGCGCTGACCAACCAGAGGAACACCCAACAAAGATTCGGCAACCGGGTTGGCTTCACTGACCAAGCCGTCACCGTTGAGGATAACGACGCCCGAAGGCATGGCCTGCAAAATATGCTCCATACGATTGGACATATTGGCGGCTTCCCTTATCGGGATCCATTCGCGGCCATGATGAGAGATGGTTTCGAGCTGAGCCAGTGGGCTTGCAGACATATTAACCCCGTCAAAAATACGATGCTGACAGGGTTAATGCAGAGTTTATGCCAATTTAAAAATCTAAATTATCAGTAGCTTAGTCTTTACTCATGCCGTATTTGCGCATTTTCTCCACCAAGGTGGTGCGGCGAATACCCAGCATTTCAGCGGCGCGGGCAACGACGTTGTCCTGCTGATCCAGCGCCTGACGTATCATGTCGATTTCCAATTCGGCCAAGAGATCCTTGAGATTGACCCCTTCCGGAGGCAACTCACTGGGGAAACGGGTCTCTGGCAGATCGACCGGCTCTTCGTCATTGAAGATGGATGCCAAGGCATCACGTTCCAGTTGCTCTTCACTGACCTCGACCGAATACTCGGGCACATCGATATGGCGATACTTGACCGGCAGGTCGTTAACATCGACCAGGCCGCCCGGATAGAGGATAGTCAACCTTTCTACCAGATTGGACAGCTCGCGGACATTGCCCGACCAGGCGTGTTCCTTGAGAGAGTCGATGGCGCGTTGGGTAAAGCGCACCCGTCCCTTGCCTTCGTTGAATACCCGACTGACCAACTCCTGCAGCAGCAGCGGAATATCATCCCGACGCTCACACAGAGGTGGCATTTCGATGGGGAACACATTGAGGCGATAGAAGAGATCTTCGCGGAATTCACCGCCTTCAATCATGGTTTCCAGATCTCTGTGGGTCGCAGCTACCACTCGCACATCGGCGGTAATCGCCTTATTGCCACCCACACGTTCAAATACTCTTTCCTGCAACACCCGCAGCAGCTTGACCTGCATCTGCAGCGGCATATCACCTATCTCATCGAGGAACAGGGTGCCGCCTTCGGCCAGCTCAAAACGTCCCTTACGGGCACTGATAGCACCGGTAAAGGAGCCTTTCTCATGGCCAAACAGTTCACTTTCCAACAGCTCAGGTGGAATGGCGCCGCAGTTGACCGGAATAAAAGGGCCATCGCGACGCTCTGAAAGATAATGAATATTACGGGCGACCACTTCCTTGCCGGTACCAGAGGGCCCGAGCACCAGCACAGTGGCATCAGATCCCGAAACCTGGTTAATCAGATGGCGCACATTGGCAATGCCGTCGCTGCGCCCTACCAGGCTGCGGAACAGCTTGGTCTGGTTGGCACTGGTTGGTACCTGTGGCCGCTTGACCTGACCAAAGACCTGGCAAAAATGCAACAGTTCGGTCAGTTGGGAATAGCTGAGAGGTTCTTCAATCTTGCCGAGTAGATTGGAAGGATTGGCATTGCTGTGCCCCAACAGCAACATAGGCTGCCATGGCAGTTTAAGCATCAGTGACTGCAGCGCCTCGTCCTCTATGCCGTCACTGACCAATATCATGGCCCGACATCGAGTTTCCGGAGATTGCGCGTCGATAGCCTCGGGAGCCACAACTTCCACTTGCTCACCAATAAACTCTAAAACACAAGATAAGCGACTGGTGCGCTCAGAGGGGTTTCCGACAAGTAAAATTCGTTGATCTGTATGCATCATTCAGTGGGCCGCTAAGCTTTGGCAATTATGGATTCGCATTAATTATTAGTGTTAGTTGCTCTGGAAAGTCTGGCAATGCTTTCTTCACATACTCAGCTAAATTTGTAGCAATGCTGAATATTGTATTATCGGCACGATATAAGCAAGCCTAGGATGGCTTTTCTGCCTAACCCTTCCTGATTTTAGTCCAAATTCAGCACTTAAGAGCTAATATCGTCAATTAAATGGCGCAAGTCAAAAAGGCGCCAAAGGCGCCTTTATCTCGAATGGTTAATAACTCAACGGTTTTCTTCGTGAGCCGTAAGGTGATGTTTATCAGCGGGAATGGCATCCCAGGCTTCTTTGATGTCCCGCAGCACGGCCGCAACATCATCCAGCGCCTGAACATCATTATTCAGATTGGCCTCAGAGATACGCCGCAGCATAAAGTCGTAAAGGTTGCTGAGATTCTTGGCTATCTCACCACCGGCTTCCATATTCAGGCTGTTGCTGAGACCTGTGATAATACCAATCGCCTTGTTGATGAAAATTCCCTTGGACGACTGGTCGCCTTGCTCTATGGCGTAACGACTCTGGGCAATACGCTCCAATGCGCCGTTGAACATCAACTGAATGATCCTGTGCGGTGATGCAACTGAGATTTCACTCTCCAATGACACCTTACGATAAGACTGTAGCGACCCTCTCATAAATACCTACCTATTTGCATCTATAGACTTGTAAACATTGACCTGACGTTTGTTCTGACTCCTGAGCGCCAATAGCTCCTGCCTTTGTTGGCGTATCGCTTTGGCATGCTGCTCAAAAGTGGCAGTCAGCTCCAATTGCTCCTCTAGCAACTCAGGACTCTGCACTTCCTCTATCAGGGTCTGGAGCAAAGTTTGACGCCTGCTTACCAGCTCTTGCAAATTAGAGACCAACTCGTCAGTTTTTTCATCCTCGGCGGGAATTGTCAGTAAACAATCCAGAGCCCGGCGCAACAATTCGTTGATCTGATTCAGTTCTTCAGTTACCTGCATCTTTTATCCCAATCAGCTACTCTTCTTGACGACACCCGGCAAGGAGTTCAGGGCACCGATAACGTTCTGTCCCTGTGCTGACAACTGGCCAACCACCAGATCCATGGCGTTGAACTGCTTGGTCAATCTGGCTTCCAGCAACTCCATTTTAAGGGCAAAGGCCTCACGCTGATCCGCAAGACGTTGCTTATCGCCGGTATAGGCCTGATTGCGGGTGTCTATTACACCACCGGCCTTGACGTAGGTCGTGGCCAATTCATCCATGGCGTTGGCTAGGCCGGTATCCTTGGTGGAAAACAGCGCTTCGACCCCGTCCATATTGGTCTTGATGGCCTCATCAAGCTTGGCATCATCAATCGAGAGTTTGCCATATCTGTCGGTTTTAATGCCAATATCATAGAGTGCAATAGTACCGTCGGCCGTCGCCACCCTGTCACTGATCCCGGAGCGTAACTGAGATTCCAGTGAGCGGATCATGGAGTCCCCCTGCAGCGCTGCAGCCTCTTTTTTGTCTACATCATAGGCCGAGAGCTTTTCTATCGAGGTGATCAGGCTATTGTAGGCATCAACAAAACCTTTGACGTTTTCTTTAACCGCATCGGTATCCTGAGCTATGGTCAGCTTGGTGGTCTTGTTGACATCAGCATCAGTGAGGTTGAGCGTCACGCCGGGGATGGCGTCTTTCACTTCATTGGATTGGGAGGTCAGCTTCTGGCCGTCAATATAGAGTACGGCGTTGCTGGCAGCCTGGATCTCTTCAAGATTACCGGCACCAAACATATCTGAAAGCCCGGTACCTGAAGTATCAGTTGCGGTTACGCTTATCTGGTTATCCGTGCCTTCTTTGTCGGAGCTGAATACCAAACGGCTGCCGGCATCACTGGTAATGACAGTGGCGGTAACCCCCGAATTATCGGCATTGGCATTCACTTTTTTGGCAATATCTTCAAGCGAATCTGTGGCTTCCACATCGACGCTGAAATTCTCGCCATTGACCGCAAATTGTAGGCTTCCTTCACCGACCGCGGCACTGGCATCGGCGGTGGCAGCACCGGCAACCTTGTGTTGCTGTGCCAAGGCCTCAATCTTGATGTTGTAGGAGCCGGGCAAAGAGTTTTTACCTGCAGTGGCAGTAAAGAAATCTTCGTTGCCCAAGGTGACAGTACGTTGATTCAAGGCGCCGCCATCCTGGAGCTTTTTCAGCGCATCCTGGAACTTGGACAGCTGGCTCTTGAGGGTTCCTATGGCAGAAACCTTGGCATCTATCGTATCTTCGGTCTTATTGAAAATCGCCTCTTTAGGCACTTTCTCGGCGTCAACCAAGACCTTGACGATCTCGGTAATATTGAGCCCCGACCCCAAACCTGTTGCTGTTAATGCCATATCAACCTCTATCTCACGTTAAGCCTTTTAGGCTTCCGTCTTCATCAGCAGTCCTGCTACTTCTGAAAGTTTAGCAGCCAGCTCCAAAGCTTCCTCGCTGGGGATCTGTCTTATCACATCCCCTGAGTCTACATCCATCACGCTGACAACGTGAGTACCGGATGTTTCGTCCACTTTGAATGCCAGTCCCTTGCGCATCATAGACATGGTATTGGAGAGTTCTTCCGCCACCTGCTGCAGCTGCTCGGGATCTTGCTGCGCCTCCTTGTTCTGCTCCGCCTCATCGACCGGCTTGAGCAAGGCTGTCGCCTCGGTTTCCGCGTTCTTGGGGGCAGCTTCTTTCAACTGTCCCGGCTTCACTTCTGTCCTCACTGGGACAGCATTGGATAAGGTAGTAACTTCCATCGCCTATTCTCCACTCAGTTGACCTAACTGCCTTCAATATCTTCCTTCCATGAATGCAGCAAAGGGAGATCCGTTGCCGAACCTCCCTTTTACTGACGCGATAGCTAACCTGAAAGATTACAGCAGTGACAGTGCAATCTGTGGCAACTGGTTAGCTTGGGCCAGCATGGCCGAACCTGTCTGTTGCAGCACCTGGCTCTTGGTCATGGCAGAGGTTTCTTTGGCGAAATCCACGTCCACGATACGGCTCTTGGCGTCGGCAACGTTGGCCTGAGTGTTGGCGCTGTTGCTGATGTTGTGTGCCAGACGGTTCTGGATGGCACCCAACTCGGCGCGTTGTGAGTCGATGTTCTTGATAGCGGCATCGATCTTACCGATAGCTGAGTCACGACCAGCAGAAGTCAGTACAGTCAGAGAGTTAACAGAGAGAGTACCAGCGTTGGTGGTCTTCACTTTAACTGTTACATCTTCGCCATCCTGGTGACCTACCTGGAACTTTTTACCGGCAGAGAAGCTACCTGTCATCAGCTTGGTGTTACCAAAGGCGGTAGTGTTACCGATAGCTGTGATTTCAGTTGCCAGCGCATCCATTTCGTCTTTCAGCGCCTGCAAGTCAGCAGTACTGTTGGCACCGTTTTCAGACTGGATGGCCAGGTCACGCATACGTTGCAGCATGTTGGTCTGCTCCTGCATCGCACCTTCAGAAATCTGGGCGATGGAGATAGCGTCGTTGGCGTTACGCATGCCGACTTCAAGACCTTGCACCTGGCTATTCAGGCGGTTAGAAATCGCCAGACCTGCAGCATCATCTTTAGCACTGTTGATACGCAGACCACTTGACAGACGCTCCATTGAAGTAGCCAGGCTACCGTTGGAGATGTTCAGGTTTTTCTGAGCTTTCAGTGATGTTACGTTGGTGTTTACTGTAATAGCCATAATGATTTCCTCTTTACCTGGCTTGGAAAACTAGCCTGTCTTCGTTTGAGCCAGGCGGGTCTTACTGGTTACAGTATCTTTAACGGCACCCCTGTTTTGATCTTTAGTCATTTTTTTCAAAAAATCATCAATTCTTCTTAACTCAATGATTGTTTGAGAAAAATAATATCGCCAGTGGTGATGAAACCACTGACGATATTACCCTTTCCTCTCGCTTAGCCAAGCAGAGAAAGCGCGACCTGTGGCAATTGGTTGGCCTGAGCCAGCATGGCGGAACCCGTTTGCTGCAGTACCTGGTTCTTGGTCATGGCCGAAGTTTCCTTGGCAAAGTCCACATCCACGATACGGCTCTTGGCATCGGCAACGTTGGCCTGAGTGTTGGCACTGTTGCTGATATTGTGGGCCAGACGGTTTTGCACCGCACCCAATTCAGCGCGCTGGGTATCTATGTTCTTGATGGCGGCGTCAATCTTGCCAATGGCAGAGTCACGACCGGCAGAAGTCAGTACCGTCAGCGCATTTACCGACATTGATGCGGCATTATTGGTTTTGACCGTCACTGTCACGTCTTCACCGTCTTGGTGACCGACCTGGAACAGCTTGCCACCGGAGAACTCACCAGTCATCAGCTTGGTGTTACCAAAGGCTGTGCTGTTACCGATAGCGGTGATCTCATCACGCAGCTGATCCATTTCATCTTTCAGCGCCTGCAGATCGGCGGTGCTGTTGGCACCGTTTTCAGACTGGATGGCCAGGTCACGCATACGTTGCAACATATTGGTCTGCTCTTGCATCGCGCCTTCGGCAATCTGGGCGATGGAAATCGCGTCGTTGGCGTTACGCATGCCCACTTCCAAGCCGCGAACCTGAGAGTTCAAACGGTTGGAGATAGCCAGACCCGCGGCATCATCCTTGGCGCTGTTGATCCTAAGACCACTGGACAGGCGTTCCATAGAGGTCGCCAGGTTACCACTGGATATGTTCAGGTTCTTCTGTGCCTTCATCGAGGTCACGTTAGTATTAACGGTAATAGCCATGTTGAGTTCCTCTTCCTAGTTTTAGCGCCAAGACTCGGAGCTTGGCTAAATTTGTTAACAATTTATCTGACAGACGGGTAGGTCTTTGCTTTCTGTTAAATAAAGTCAAACAGGGAAACAGAACCCACTCTGCTGAACACATTTGAAACGGCGTTCAACGCCAGCTGCTGTTTTTGAAACTCGGTTATCGCCGAGGCGTAATCGAGATCTTCCAGCAGTGACAATGCCGACTTATTCACCAGCTCTTCCTCTGTATGATTGGAGCTGTAGCTTTCGAGGCTTTTGAGATTATTCCCGGCCACCCCTCTGGCCACACTGAGCTGATTCAAGCCGCTATCAACGTTATTCAATAACTGTGCCAACTCAGCTTTTCCTTCCGGGGTATTGACCCGGTTGGGATCCTCCAGCAGATCGATTGCCTGCTGAATGGTATCGAAAATAGGTACCTCGGCATCGGGCTCCATGGTGAAGGAATCCCCGCCAGCCGGCGTGCCATCCAGCTTCACCTCAATGCCATTGAAACTCACGGGATTACTGGCATCGAAGTTGGCCACATTAGCCACCGCAGTGCCACCCGAGTCCAACACTTCCAAATCAACCCCACCGGCACCATTGTCGGTAAAGTTAAAGGTGTAGGTATCGGCCACATGAGCTGCGGGGTTATCTATCTTGGCGCTGAGTACCCTGAAGTCCCCGGTTTGAGAGGCCAAATAATTGACGCCATAGTCACCCAAACCATTGGGCACCTTCATAAAGGCCGAGTCCCCCGGGATGTTGGTGCCCATGGCAACCCCTTGAGCCACCAAGGCGTCACGAACGCCGCTGTCACCGCTGTAAACTATGTTGCCGCTGCCATCAAAGGCAAACGGCTGATTGTCTGTGCTGTATCCGGAGAACAGATAGTTGCCTGACTCATCCTGGGTATTGGCAATACTCAGGAGTTCATCCAAACTGCCGCGCAGCTCGTCGGCAATCATTTGCCGCTCTGACGGTGCCAGGGTGCCATTTACTGCACGCAACATCTGCTCTCGAATGCTGGTAACCAGAGTTTCGGCACTGCCGAGCTTGCTTTCCGCCATCGACAAATGATTCTTGCTGTAGTCCACATTCTTGAGATACTGCTGCACCAGCGCGTTTTGCTGATAGAGATTGTCTATGCCGATAGCCGCCACAGGATCGTCACCGGCAGTGTTAACCTTTTTACCGCTGGAGAGCTGCTCGAGGATCCTGTTGGTATCCGTTTGCTTCTGCAGAATGCTGTTTAAGTTCTGCTGGTACATCTGTGAAGTTGAAATACGCATCTCTCAAGCTCCTATCGAACCGAACTGAACAAAGTGTCGAACAGGGTATTGGCCGTGGTCATGATCCGTGCCGATGCCTGGTAGGCCTGCTGGAACTGCATCAAGTTGGCCGCCTCTTCGTCCAGATTAACCCCGGATTCCGACTGCACCCTGGCATAGGCCTGGTTGTAAATGGCCTCCGCCGAACCGGCCCTCACCTGGGCGGATTTGGTTTGACTCCCAATATCCAGCTTGGTCTTTTCAAACACATCTCCCAGGGTCGACTTGCCATTGTTCATTATCTTGCTGTCACTGAGCTTGGCCATGGCCACGGCATTGGTGTTGTCACCCGGCGCAAAGCTGAGATCAAAAGTGAAACTCTCACTGCCGCCACTGCTGCCATCGACTTCGAAGGTAAAGCCAAAGGCGCTGATCTGCGGCGGAGTGCCTGCAGCCGTCCCGGTTGCCAAAGAAGCGCCGTTGACATCAAAAACTTCATAGGTAGGCGGATTGACACTGGTATCCAGGGTGAATGTCAGCTCACTGTCAGTCACGGGGAAGTTAGCCGCGCTTCTGTCATCTATGCTGACCAACTTCACTGAAGTGCTGCCTGAATTACCTGTCCCTGCGGTGATTTTCGGCGCCGCAGCGGCAATCCCCTTGGGATCTGACATCACTACACCTATGTTGGCTGCCGCATTCGCCGTTGGCCGTATTTCAAACCTGTCACCGGCGGCCATGGCACCGGCGTCGATATTGATACTGAAACCGTTGGCGCCTTCCAAAGTGTTGCCGTTGAGCGTCAAGTTGGTCACGGCTCCCGTCTTCATATCCTTGAGTTCATAAGTACCGGCGCTGGTATAGTTCAGCTCATAACTGCTGCCGGACAGGGCGCCGACATCATCGATATTAACGCTCAAGGAAGCTGTGCCCGGATTACCCGAATAGGCGCCGACACGGCCGGCGGCAATCACAGGGTCATTGATATCGGTAAAAATAGGTTGTCCCAGCTCGCCATTGAGATCGAAGCCCTGGGACTGCATCTCGTTAAAGGCATCGGCAATCCCCAGCGCCAACTGCCCCAGCTCATGGCTGGCGGGCATCAGGGTGTTGTCACGAAAATCAAATAAGGCGCCCAGTTGACCACCAAGCTTGGCGGGGTCTGCCTTCAATTCACTGCCACCAAGGCTATAGGTCAGCTCAGGCTCATTAGGGAAGGGGTCGCCTGTGGTCACGCCCATGGTCATGGCCACTTCACCGGATACCAGCATAAAGGAGCTGCCCAGCATGATGGAGCGAGCACCGTTTTCCAGCGGGATCACATTGACTTCGGCATATTGGCTCAATTCCTGGATCAGGGCATCTTGCTTATCCAACAGCTGCGCATCGTTACCCGGCGTCTTCATCAGTTCAAGATTGATCTGCGCCATCTCTTTACTGATCTCATTGATCCTGGTGGTAATGCTTTCAATCTGATCATTGGTTTGCTGCACCTGACCACTCAGATGGCTCTGCATCTGATTGAGATTCTGCGCCAGTTGCGAGGCCGAGTTGAGCACAGAGCCACGGATCCCCAGATCAGAGGGCAAGTCAGCCAAGCTGTTGAGGCCGGAGAAAAAGTCATTCAATGAGGCTGGCACCGCCTTGCCTATCTGGGAAAACAGCTGATCCAGCTCGCTGAGCTTGGTGTAACTGGCCTCGGCGGCACTGAGCCCTGTTTGGCCGATACGCAGCTCTCTGGCGGCATAATCGTTGTAAATACGCTTAACTTCCTGCACATAGGTACCTGTGCCATAGAAGTTATTGCCAAGACGCATTGAGGTGGAGGTGCCCTGAATTGCCACCTGACGGTGATAGCCTTCGGTATTGACGTTGGCAATATTGTTACTGGTCACCCCCAATTGTGATTGGGCGGCCAGGATCCCGCTGCGGGCTATACTGAACAGATCCATAGACATGGGTTATCGCTCCTGCACCTTTACTGGCCCGGCTTTGAGCCGAACTCCTGCAACAATTGGCCAAAATCAGCCTTGATGGTATCCAGCACTTTCATCACCTTGTTGGCATATTGAGGATCCGTGGCGTATCCCGCCTCGGCCAGTGCCTTGATAAATTCGCCGGGATTGGCGGCCATCTTGCGCGCCTGGCTATAACGATCGTTGTCGGAGATAAAGCTGACAAAGTCGTTAAAGCTCTGCTCAAAACTGTCATACACCCGGAAGTCCGCCTTTTGCCGCACAGCTGTGCCCTGCTCATATTCCAGGGTCGACACTGCCGCTTTCTCGCCCTGCCAACGCCTGTCGGCCTTGATGTTGAACAGGTTGTTGCTGGACTCGCCTTTATGGCCACGGACCATTTTCTGGCCCCAACCGGTTTCCAGAGCCGATTGCGCCAGCAGCACTTCGGGTTGAGTCCCCAAAGCATCGGCAGCGGCCTTGGCATGGGGATAAAGCTGTCTGACAAACTCTTCCTGGCTGCCGATTGCCGGCCTCGCCTGCCGCCATGACGGCAATACTTTGCCGCTCAATACCTGCTGCAGGCTGTCATTGCTTGGCAGCACGGATGCTTTGGCCGCAGCAGCTTCAACACCGGATATCTTCTCCGTCTGGCCGCCGTTTAAGGCCGCGACACTGCGGTTATCGACATCACCGCGGAGCACTGAGGCCGGGGTAATACCGGAGTTTTCTGGTGACAACTGCTGCACCATGAGATCCGCCAGCCCCAACATGCCTTTGGACGACAGCTCCACCGACATCTGCTGATCGTGCATCTGCTCGTAGAACTTGGTGTACTGGCTGTTCATCGGGCTGTCGGATTCAAATATCGCATTGGCATCACGCATGCTTTTCATCAACATCTGCACAAAGATGCCTTCAAACTGCTGCGCGACTTCCTTGAGCGCCGCCTTTTGATCCTGCTGCGCCTGGGCTCTGAGCTTGTCCAGCCCACCGAGATCCAGAAATTGCGAAGCATCAGCCATTTTGTTCATAGTCGATAAACCAATGTGCCATTAATCAGATGATGATGAGTTCACCATGCAAAGCCCCTGCCATCTTTAAGGCTTCGAGGATGGCCAACACATCCGATGGCGCCGCGCCGACCATATTCACCGCCCGCACCAACTCATCGAGGGAAGTGCCCGGGTTGAACATAAACATACGTCTATTGTCCTGAGCCACATCTATGGTGCTGTTGCTGGTCACCGCAGTCTGGCCACCGGCCAGGGCGTTGGGCTGAGAAACCTGAGTCGCTTCGGCAATGGTGACGGTAAGGCCGCCATGGGTCACTGCCGCCGGCAGGAGTTTTACGTCCTTGCCGACCACTATGGTGCCGGTGCGGGAGTTGACTATCACCTTGGCCGATTCATCGGCAGGCTCAACCTGAATATTTTCCAGGGTGGCCAGGAAAGATACCCGCTGCGACACATCTCTGGGGGCACTGACCTGAATGGAAGAAGCATCGAGCGCCCGTGCCATACCCGGGCCGAGTAAGCCATTAATGGCATCGGCGGTGCGCTTGGCGGTGGAGAAATCGGCTCTGTGCAGGTTAAAAGTTAGGTGATCGCCATTGCCGAAGGGGCTGGCCACTTCACGCTCGACTATGCCGCCGTTGGGAATGCGGCCCACGGTTGGCGTGTTCTGGATCACTTTGGAGCCATCAAGCCCTTCGGCGCTGAAACCGCTAACCACCAGACTGCCCTGGGCGATGGCGTATACATTGCCATCCACCCCTTTCAGGAAAGTCTGCAGCAAAGTGCCGCCGCGCAGGCTCTTGGCTTCACCCAGGCTCGATACCGTCACATCCAGGGTTTGTCCCGGCTTGATAAAGGGTGGCATATCGGCATGCACTGCCACCACGGCAATATTCTTGATCTTGGGCCTGAAGTTATCCGGCAAATTGATGCCGAAATTCTTCAACATGGTCTTGAAGGTCTGCTCCGTGTAACGGGTCTTCTCCCCGGTGCCCGGCAAACCGACCACCAGACCGTAGCCTATCAACTGGTTATCCCTGACCCCTTGGATATCGGCGATATCCTTGATGCGCTCGGCCTGTCCCGGCAGGGAAACCAGCAAACAGGCAAGTGCCATGATTAATTTGATTTTCATGAGCTTATCCTCAGAAAGGCCACCAGTCAGAGAGGAAGAACTGGCTCAGCCAGCCCACCTTTTGCGAATCGGCAAAGGTGCCGGTTCCGCTGTATTGAATACGGGCATTGGCGACTTTGGGCGAATCTATGGTGTTCTCGGGAGTAATATCCTGCGGCCGAATAATGCCGGTGACCCGGATAAACTCGTCGCCATTGTTGATGGTGATCCACTTTTCACCGCGAATAACCAGGTTGCCATTGCCCAGCACCTGCATCACATTGGCCGAGATCTGCCCGGAGAGACTGTTGCTCTGATCGGCATCGGCCTCGCGATTGGTATCCATGCTGTCGCCGTAACGGAAATCCAGCGGATTGCCCTTGATGGTGACATTGCTGCCGCCCATATAGAGCGGGTTCACCGACATGTCCGAGCCTTTCTTGATCTTGTTACCGACGCTTTTCTTCGCCTGGGTTGACTCCACCAGCACCACAGTGATGATGTCCCCTACCCTGTGCGCCCTCAGATCCGAGTAAAGCGAAGACGCCTGGCTATCCTGATAAATAGAGCCGGTCGGCGCTATCCGGGTTGGCGGTGCTTCGGGATACACAGGCGCATAATAGGGATCATCGGCTATGGGTTTATTCTGGGTAGCAGTGCAAGCCCCCAGAAACAAAGCCGGAATGATAAGGAACAAGGGTTTCATCACATCACCTCATCACAGATTCTGGTTCACGTAGGCCAGCATCTGGTCTACGGCCGAAATGACTTTGGAGTTCATTTCGTAGATCCGCTGACTCTCAATCAGGTTAACCAGCTCTTCGGTCACGTTAACGTTGGAGGTTTCCAGCGAGCCCTGACGAATGGAGCCCAAACCGTCGAGCGAAGCCGTGCCCTGAATCGGGGTACCGCTGGCGCCCGTCTCCAGATAGAGGTTTTGCCCTATGGGATCCAGGCCGGACGGATTGATGAAATCAGAGATGGTCAGCTGGCCCACCACCTGGTTTTCGGCGGCGCCCGGGGTTTTAACCGACACTTCACCTTCGGCGGAAACGGTAATACTGGTGGCATCGTCCGGAATGGTAATGGCAGGCTGCAGCACATAGCCGGCGCCGGAAGTCACTATCTGGCCGGTATCATCCAGAGTAAACTGGCCGTTGCGAGTGTAGGCTGTGGTGCCATCGGGCAGTTGGATTTCAAAGAATCCCGGGCCTTCAATCATCATATCCAGCGCGTTGTCTGTGGTTTGCAGATTACCCTGGGAGAAAATCTTCTGGGTGGCTACCACCTTGGTACCTGCGCCCAGGTTAAGGCCATTGGGCAGCTTGGTGTTGGAAGCACTGATACCACCGGCCTGATTGACCGTCTGGTACAGCAAGTCTTCAAATATCGCCCGGCCCTTTTTGTAGCCTATGGTGCTGGCATTAGCGACGTTATTTGAAATCACCGAGATGTCTGTTTGCTGGGCATCTAGCCCAGTCTTACTTATCCATAACGCGGGATGCATATCAATTACTCCTAGCTAATGCGCATCAATGAAGCGGACGACTTGTCGTTCTCTTCTGCGGTTTTCATCATTTTTACCTGCAGCTCAAACTGACGTTGCAGCTCAATCAGGTTGACCATTTCATCCACGGCATTGACATTGCTGCCTTCCACAGCGCCGCTTTCCACATTCACAAAGGGATCGGCGGCAGCCGGATTGCCGTCCAGAGTGCGGAACAAACCATCTTCACCGCGCATCAGGTTCTGATTGCCCGGGTTGACCAGCTTGATGCGGCCCACCTCTTCAATCACCTCGGCGGTTGCGCCCTGGGGACGAATGGAGATGGTGCCGTCGGTGGCAATCTGGATTTTGTCTATCGGCAACGGCAGCACTATCGGGCCGTTATCGCCCATTACCGGGTTGCCCCTGTCGTTACGCAGTAAACCTGTGGTGTCAAAACTCAGACTGCCGGAGCGGGTGTAGGCCTCGCTGCCATCGGCTGCCTGCACCGCAATCCAGCCTTGATCTTTGATGGCTATGTCCAGATCCCGCCCGGTCGATTTGATAGGACCGGACTGAAAGTTGGCCGAGGGCGACTCTGTCATGGCAAACACCCGGGTCGGCAATCCTTCACCGAAGGCTTGCATAGCACGGGCCTGAGCCATGTCTGACTTGAAACCATCTGTGTTGGCATTGGCCAGGTTGTTACCCCGAACCGCCAGCGCATTCATGTTTTGTTTGGCGCCAGTCATGGCGACATAGAGAAGTTTGTCCACCTGCTGCTCCGTCAATCTTTTTACCTATTCAGGTAAAAGCAAACATCGTGCCAATAAAATGAGCAATCGAGCGCAGTGACAACAGAAGAACTTCAGTAACTTGGGAGTATGTACAGGGAGAAGCGGCAAGACATTGCCGTAGCGGCAATGTCTTGCGCAGGAAGCATTAGCGGATCTGCAGTACTGTCTGCTGCAGTGTATTGTTCACTTCCAGAGTACGGGAGTTGGCCTGGAAGTTACGCTGAGCCGAAATCAGGTCCACCAGCTCAGTGGTCAGGTCGACGTTGGCCTGTTCCAGCGTTGAGGAACGGATACTGCCGAACACGCCACTGTTGGCCTCACCGGCCAGCGCTGCACCTGAGTCCAGGCTCGCTTTCCAGGAGGTGTTACCTACCTGGCTCAGACCCTGTTCATTGGAGAAACGCGCCAGTGCCACCCGCGCCAAAGGCACGGTCGAGCCATTGCTGTACTTGGCTGAGATCAACCCGTCTGTACCCACTTCCACATTGGTCAGACGACCCACAGTCACCCCATCCTGCGTCAATTCAGTGGCGTTGAACTTTTCCGAGAACTGGGTCGGGTTGTTGAAGTCTATGGTTATTGTCTGGGTTCCGTCCGCCGCAGGGCCGAGAACATTGGCACCGCCAACACCCAACTGCTCTGTGGTGATCACCGCAGGATCTGAACCTATGTAACCGCCGACATCGTTGAACTTGAGCACGGCGCCAGTCCAGCCACCAGCAGTTTGCGCTGTGCCTGTACCATCCGGGTTACCGTCACCGTCAGTATCTGTCTGGTAGCTGCCAGCGCCGCCGCCCAGATTGACCGGCTTGTCGTCGATAGCATAATAAGCTACCCAGTTACTCTCGCCCGTGTAGGCACCATTGTCCGGACGCACAAAATAGGTGGTCAAGGTGTGGGAGTTACCCAGGGAGTCATAAATGGTCACTGCGGTTGAGTTGTTGAAAGTGTCTGACTTGGATGGGTCAAACAGCGCCGGATCTTTGGTGGCCTGGGTGGAATCCAGGTTCATGCTGATGCCGACATTATTGGTCTTCTGCGGGCTACCGGCAGTATCCGGGATCTGCACCGGCTTGGTAGTGGTCAAACTCACAGAGGTGGAGTTGCCGTCTTTATCAACAGGGAAGCTCTGCAGGAAGTTACCTGCGGCATCGACCAGGAAACCGTTTTCATCACGCTTGAAGGCACCGGCGCGGGTGAAAGAGTAATCCTGACTGCCCACATTGGGAGAGGTCACGAAGAAACCGCCACCGTTGATCGCCAAATCCAACGCATTGTTGGTGGAGTTCAGGTTACCCTGGTGGAACTGCTGCGCCACCTGAGTGGTGGTCACACCGCCGCCCACTGTGGTTCTGCCGTTGGAGAAAATCGAGCTGGCGTAAACATCGGCAAACTCGGCCCGGGATTCTTTAAAGCCGACGGTATTGACGTTGGCAATATTGTTGGCTGTGGTATTGAGATCTTTCTGCGCCGCAGCAATCCCACTCAGAGCAATGTTAAAAGACATAATTCACCTCATGATTTTCAGATACTGTCCGGCGCAGCCGGGGCAGAAACAGAATTAAACTTCGGAAACAGCCAGCACGTCGGCCAGTCTGATCCCGCCAATACCTCTTAAGTTCAACACAGCGCCACTGGCCGAGTTGAGCGATACACTGGTCACGTGGGCATAGGCACTGACAATAAGATCCTGGGACTTGCCATCGACAACCCCGCTGGCCTTCATGGTGTAGATACCGGCCTCAACGGGTTTACCGTCCTTATCCAAGCCGTCCCATTCCACGTCTATGTTGCCGCCGGCACTGCCATCCACATCAAAGGTCTTTATTACCTGGCCGGCTTCATCCTCAACAGTCACCTTGATGGAAGGCATTTTCTCTGGCGATGTGATCACCCCTTTGAGGGTCGGGTCTTCCTCGGAAACATAGCCGGTGCCCGCCGGGATCAACACTTTCTGCCCCACCAGGCCAGATGCCTGCAAAGCCTGACTCGAGGTCATTACCGTGTTGAGGTTAACTATCTCCTCGTTGAGCTTGGAGATACCATCCACGGTAGAAAACGAAGCCATCTGGGCAATCATCTGGTCGTTGTCCACAGGCTTGAAAGGATCCTGCATCGACAACTGCCTACTCAGCAGCGAGAAGAAATCTTCCTGGGTCAGCTGCTGGTTATTGCTCTTCTTGGTCTCCGAATCCCCTTTGACACTTATGCTGTCGAGGAAGGGGTTAACTGAACTTACACTCATGGGCTATGTCTCCCTTTATTTGCCCATTCTCAGGGTCTGCTGCAGCATGGACTTGGCTGCATCGGCCACCTGGACGTTCATCTGATAGGAGCGGGAGGCGGAAATCATATCGGCCATCTCTTCCACTACATTGACATTGGGTTTGTAGATAAAACCATCGGCATCGGCCATGGGATGATCCGGCGAATACTCTTTCAACAAGGGTTTATCGCTTTCCACTATGCCCTTAACCTTTACCGCAGCGCCTTGCTGCTGTTGACCATTGGCCTTGGCCAGCTCGGCCTCAAAAATGGGATGCCGCGCCTTGTAGGTCTTATCGATACTGGAAGAGACGGAATCTGCGTTGGCTATGTTACTGGCTGTGGTGTTCAAGCGCACAGACTGCGCCGACATTCCCGACCCCGCAACATTGAAGATATTGTACAAGCTCATGATTAATCTCCTTTCAATGCCTTTTTCATCCCGGCGAACTTACCGTCGAGGAACCCAAGCGACATCTGATATTCAAGCGCATTTTGCATAAAGGCCTGCTGCTCTTTTTGCATATCGACAGTATTGCCGTCACCCGTGTCCGGTTGATCCGGTACCCGATACTGCACATGCTGGGCTGTCAGCGCCTTGAGGTCGAAATGCTTTTCAGAAGTTGCCGCCATGCTCATCCCCTGTTGCCGCCCTTTTGCCGCCTGCAACGCCGAGGAAAAATCAACATCCCGAGCCTTATAATGTGGGGTATCGGCATTGGCTATATTGCTGGCAAGCACTTCGGCACGCTGGGCGCGAATGCCCAGAGTGTATTGATGTATGCCAAGGGCCTTATCGAAACTGATCGCCATAAAACCGCCTCCTCCAATGACTCGACAAAAACAAAGCAAGCTTTGTGCCAGATGTAGAGTGGAGGATAACAGATACGAAGATGATGGCCGTTAGGGTGAAAGGTAAAACAGAAAAGGCCCGTCCAAGTTGACGAGCCTTTCAAACTATTTAATTAAAAATCAAATGATTAGGTGGTTAATTTTTCTTTTGATAATAGATGCCTGGGTTACAGCGCACCATGTCGAATTCATCGGTCAACCCGGCAATCGATTCACTGGCGCCCAAAAACAGTATCCCCTTGGGATTAAGGGCGGCAGCAAATTGCCGCAGTATTTTTGCCTTTGCCTCCGGCGCAAAATAGATAAGCACGTTGCGGCAAAAGATGATGTCGAACTTGCCAAGTAAGGTGTAGCTTTCAAGCAGGTTGTGGGCCCGAAAACTCACCAAACGGCGCACATTGTCTTTAACCCGCATATTGCCGTTGGGCAGGGCTTCAAAAAACTGACGCTTGCGCTCTTCAGACAGGCCGCGGGCCAACGCCAGCTTATCGTACTCGGCGTTTTTACAACGCTCCAGCATGGACGGCGACAAATCTGTGGCCTGAATCATGGCGCCACCCGGCAAAGCCCCCGGCTTACGCTGCTGATATTCAAGCACTGTCATCGCCAGTGAATAGGGTTCCTGGCCGGATGAACAGGCTGCCGACCAAATCTTCAACGGCCGCCCCAGCTTGGCATAACCGGGCAACAATGTATTGCCGAGCAGGTCAAAAGGATACTTGTCCCGAAACCAGAGGGTTTCGTTGGTGGTCATGGCATCGACGACTTCAGCGCGTAACTGACGCTCGGTGGGCCGCATCGACTGCTTAACTACGTCCGACAGGGATGGCAAGCCATATTTCCCCATCAAAGGCGCCAAACGGCTGCGAACCAAATACTGTTTGTTCTCACCCAATACAATGCCACTGTGCTGTTCAAGAAACAGCCTGAATTGATTGTACTCAGTTTCTGCGAGAGATTTATCTGGCACCTTAGTGTCCTAACTATCCGTGAAAACGTCGCTGCAACTCAATGCAGCGCCATTTAAAAACTGGGTCAGCGTTATACCCCAGCCCCATTTGCAACACAAGACATCAAACTCACTATAGTCATAAAAATCCACAGCAGACAGCGACTATAAACTCAGATGCTTGTTAACTGCCGATGCCAATTCATCGGGGTTGAACTTGGCAATAAAATCGTTGGCGCCCACTTTTTGCACCATGGCCTGGTTGAACACCCCACTCAACGAGGTATGCAACACCACCTTGATATGTTTCAGCTTGGGATCATCACGGATCTCGGCGGTCAGGGTGTAGCCATCCATTTCCGGCATCTCAATATCTGAAATAATCAGCGGGATCTCATCGGCGACATTGTCCATCTCCGACGCGATACTTTTCAACTTATCCAGCGCTTCCCGACCATCTTTGGCGGTATCTATCTGCAGGTTCAACGAAGACAGCGCCCGAATGATCTGCTTACGGGCCACCGAAGAGTCGTCAATCACCATAATATGATAGTGCTGCTCTCTGTCGATTGTGAGAGATTCATCGATTTCCTGACTGATGTCTGTCTTAACCGGCGAAATTTCATCGAGAATTTTCTCAACATCGAGAATTTCAACCAACTCACCTTCGATTTCGGTCACCGCGGTCAGGTAGGAGTATCGCCCTGCCCCTTCCGGTGGCGGCATGATGGACTCCCAGTTCATATTGATGATCCGCTCGACAGACTTCACCAGAAAGCCCTGCACGCTGCGGTTGTACTCGGAAATAATGATGAAGCAATCCTTGACATCATCTATGGGTTTGCCGCCGGTCGCCGCACTGAGGTCGATAACCGACACTGTGGTGCCGCGAATATGGGCCACGCCCTTAACGAAGGAGTTCAACTTGGGCAGTGCCGTCAGCGGTGGGCACTGTAGAACCTCTTTAACCTTGAACACGTTGATCCCGAACCTTTGCCTGCCGTTGAGTTTAAACAACAGAAGTTCGAGACGGTTTTGTCCGACCAGTTGAGTGCGCTTGTTGACTGATTCAAGAATGCTCGACATAAGGCTGCCTTGTTGTCTTTGTATTGATAAATACCTGCTGTCACGCAGACAGGCATACTATTTGCTTTGTCCAAGACACTGGGTCTCAGTCAAATTTCTGACTAAACCTGTGGTGAAGCCAGCACTGGGATCCGCGAATCATTGAAAGTATAGGTGTAATCTGGCGAGACAAGCTAGCCCGTTCATTATGAAAGTAAATTTTGCGTACATTTTGGCTACAATTTTAATGCCCATCCCAGCGGTGGCGGCAGAGAATAGCTTTGTTCCCAGTATATCGGCCGTAGAAAGCCTGGCTAAAGAGGCAGTTGCCAAAAAAGTGCTGGCGGCCGAGAATGCTCAAATTACCATCACGCCGCAACGACTGGATTCGAGGCTCACGCCCCCCAGATGCAATTCGCCTTTGACGGCCGAACTTGCCAGCGACAGAGAGATAAGCCGCAACAATACGGTACGCATAGGTTGTAACAGTCCGGAGCTCAGCTACCCATGGCAAATCTATGTCTCGGTGCGGGTGGATATCAGTTACCCCGTAGTAGTGGCTACCCAGACACTGGCCCCGGGCACTGTGCTTGGGCCGGAAAATCTGGCGCTGCGTTACATAGATGAAACCAGTTTGCGCGGCGCGCAATTTGACGATATCGCCACAGTCACAGGCACCCGCCTCAAGCGGCGCATAGCCAAAGACTATCCGGTATTTGCCGCCAATCTCTGCTTTGTCTGCAAAGGTGACAGAGTCTCCATCTATGCCCGTAACGAGAAGTTTCAAATAAAAACTGTTGGTGAAGCCCTGCATGATGGTAACCTTGGGGAACAGATTCGGGTAAAAAACACTCGCTCAGACAAAGTGTTGGAGGCTACTGTCACCAATGTGGGCGAAGTGGAAGTTCGAATGTAAAAAATGCTAAAGTTCCCCTTGGCGGTGCCGATAAGACAGCAAGGTAATCAGAGAAAAGGCTGGAGCCGAGATGGCTATGGATATTAAACAACTGCAAAATCAACCCAGGGTGAACACAGGTTCAGTCCCCAAGAACACAGCTCAGAGCAGCCAAACAGCTCAGCAAGGTGCTGCTCCGCAGAAAGCTGACTCTGTTGTGGTGTCACAACAGGCGCAGCAACTGCAAGGAGTACAGAGTAAAATGGCCTCCCTGCCGGAAATAGATCAAAAGAAGATCACCGAAATTAAATTGGCGATCGCCGAAGGCAGATATAAGGTTGACCCGGAAAAACTGGCAGCCAACATATCTCAATTCGAATCAGAACTGAACGAACTCAATAAAGGGTCCTGATGCCTGATACCCCGGATATCACCAGCCTGATAGCACAGCAGACGACTCAACTCGAGCGTCTGCTGAACTTGATCGAGCAGGAAAAAAACGCCCTGCTGGATCGCAATGCCGATAATCTGCTGCAACTGGCCAAAGACAAGGGCGACCTGCTCAATGAGGTCAAGGCGGTGGATGAGGCGCTCTCCTCTCATCCTGAACAAGCCAAACTCAGTCAGCCACCATTGGCCGAACAGGTCAGTGAAGCTCGCGAACTATTGGCCGCTTGCCAACTGCGCAATCAGGAAAATGCCGGCCTGATAGAGCTGAGCATGGCCAGTATCAATCGCCTAGCGCAAGCGCTGCAGGTCAGCCGTAACGCCTCCAGCCTGACCTATGACGGCAAGGGCAAAACCTCAACCATCGCCACCCTGGGCAACGATCTCAAGGCTTGATTAAACCTTAGCTGCTGTTGCTTATAGCTTATTGCGTAAGCTCAACTCTTTAGTGAGAATCACTGCCTGTGCCCCCTGCCCTAGTCTGAACTCAAGGTGGTTACTCAGGGTACGCGACCCGGAACGCAAAGCTCAGCCCAGAACGCAAAACTCAGTCCTCAATTCAGCAACGCATCTTAAGCCATAAAAGGCCACAAAAAAGCAGCCAAACAAGGCTGCTTTTTGCTTATACCTATTGAAGGTGCGAGCCACTCTCTACAAAATTTACAAAAGTGAACGCCGCGGGGACTTATTCTCACCTTCCTAAAAATAAGTGATCTCTTTGACTCGCTGGGGGCGATTTTGCTGCTGATACAGATCCCACACCCGGGCGAAATCCAGCTCCAGTTCGGTCACATAATGATCTCCGGCCGGATAACTGCGCACCACCTTGGCACCGCGGATCACCCCGGAAACCGAGGCCTGGACATTATCGCCTTTCAGCATCCAGTCACTGACTTTGCTGTCGGCCGACAACCGCTGACCATAGACTTGTTCGGCCAATTCACGATAAGCGGCAATCTTGGATGCCTGCATCGCCATCAGCACCTTTTGCGACTGTTCCTTGGCCGGTTGGCTGGCCAGCGGGGCATAGCCTATTGCCGTCAGCTTGGGAAAACTGCTCGGCGCCTCAGTCTCCCACTGTACATATCTGTCCTTATCGGCGCAGCCACCCAGAATTAACGCCAGCGCCAGCGTGGCCAATGACAGTGTTTTGTTCCAATGCTTCATTACTTGTCTCCCACTATCCGGCCCTTATCCTCACCACGGCTTTCGTAGCGATAAAGCAGCCCTTCTTTTGACACCACCTTATTGGAAGGCGCCAGGTAGCCGGGCAGCTCTTGCTCCTGTACCCGCACACCGGCTGCCGAAAGCACCCGGTTGTTGTTGACGTTGACAATTCGGCTGTTGAACAGCATTTCACCTTTCGCCTGACTCATGCTGGTGACCAGTACATGCTCCACCGCAATATCGGTCGGCAGTTGCAGCCAATCACGGGTAAGGATGAAATCCCCCTGGGGCGTTACCCGCACCGCATCGGCCAGGTTCAAATCCACCAGGTTGAAACCGCGCTGATGAAAGGCCGTCATCAGCCCCTGCTGCAGTTGTGAAGCGAGCGCATTGCTGCTCTGCATGTCTTCCACCATCACAGGTGTCATCACCAATAGCGGCTGGGTCGGCTTGAGAGCGTCATTATGAGTTACCAACTCATCAACCAATTGCTGCGCCAATAGATTGACTGGCGCCGCTTGCGACTTAACCTCGGTCTGCTGTTGCGGCGAAGTCATACTGCAAGCAGGCAGCAAGAGTAAAGGCAATATACACAGGGCTTTATACATAATATCCATCCCACTGGTACCCTGGCGGGCACTTGCTTTATTGAGGAACCTGGCGACTCTTGGGACCTGGCATGAACCTTGGCCTACCTGACTTATGCCGCGCTTTCTCCGAGGTTGTCATAAGCACCACGGCTAACTCGATTAGCGCCAAGTTCCTTTCACTGGGGTAAAGCTATGCAAATAAAATACCAACCTAAGTTAGGGAAGGTGCGAGCAGGTCCCATGTGTGCTCTGCGTCGGCTTACGGGCTTGGATGCAAGGCGTGGTTCGCA
>NZ_JAPEHY010000030.1:0-66464 GCF_028823715.1 Shewanella sp. K8 | reverse complement strand
AAGGGGCTTTGGACAAGCAAAGCCCCTTGCCCGGTGTGGTGTGGAACACCACGACCTTAGGCCGCTGGCACAGCGGCTATCATGGCTTTAAGCCAGAACTCACCAATAAACTAGGTCTTAGCTTCTGGCTAAGCAGCCGCCAATCACCTGCGGTGCGCCTTTCGCACAAGTAAGCCTGTGACATGGCGAGAGTTGCATAGCAACATGCTTTCGAGCGCGAGCCAGGAATGGTGAGCTGGCCGTTAAACAGGGAAGTTGTTGCAAGTACGTCCTCGTAAGCTCTGCCTCGCCATCCCGGGCTCGGCAGGTCACAGTTCCGCCTGTGTCTGGAAATAGCCGTACTCCTGCCATTTCAAAAGACTCAGTTCCACTACCCACTTCCCCCAGGCAGTTGCTTGGAGATCATTTAGCCATCCCAAAGCCTTCAGCTTATGTTCATCAAAGGCCACTTATCCTGAAACCACTGATGGGGAATTGCATCGCAAGGCCTCAGTTAGCTCACTTGCCAGGCTGGTAACCATACCGGCCTAAAGGAGGCAACCATGAACAAGCTGAAAATCTGGCTGCAGCACAGTGTGCTTATCCTGTGTCTGTTTGGCCTGCCAACTACGGCGCTGCAGGCCGCCGAATCCGGCAGTGATATCCGGGAACCCGAGCTGATGCAGCTGCTCTCCCCTATCGCTCTCTATCCGGACACCTTGTTGACCCATATGCTAATCGCCTCAACCTATCCACTGGAACTGGTGCAGGCACAGCGCTGGCGCAAACAGCGCAGCCATTGGAGCAATGAACGCCTGATGGCCGAAGCCGAAAACCAGGATTGGGATCCCAGTGTGATGGCGCTTATCGCCTTTCCGGAAGTGTTGAACAAGATGAGCACAGATCTGGACTGGACCGCCCGTTTGGGCGAAGCCTTTATCGCCGATGAAGGCCGGGTGATGGATGGGATTCAAACCCTGAGGCAAGCCGCCTGGGATGCAGATTCATTAAATGACCTGGGTAACCTCAACGCCAGACGCGACGAACGTCAGATAGTGATAGCACCGACCCGCACCGAGGTGATCTATGTCCCTTACTACGACAGTCGCCGTGTCTATGGTCACTGGCACTGGAGCAGCTATCCGCCTATCTATTGGGACCCTTTCCCCGGATATGTGCGCTACCACTCCAGTCCTTTTTACTGGCGCAGTGCCGGGGTCAGCATTTCATTTAACTTCTTCTTCAGCGCCTTTCATTGGCATGACAGAGTGATCTGGGTCGATTATCGCCACAAACACTATAATCACTACCGTCCGAGACTGGCCTATAGCCAGGGAGCCCAGCGCTGGAGCCATAACCCGCACCACAGACGTGGCGCCCATTATCGTCACCCTGGGCTGCAACAACGCTACAACAAGGCGGTATACAACAAGCCGCACAAGCGTTATGAATCCCAGGCCCGCAGCTTCAACCACAGCCAGAGGCTGCATCAGGACAGAAACAAGCAACAAAAGCAGTTGCAGCGAGAGTTAAAGCAGCGCAGGGAACACAATAGCCGTGAATGGCGCGCCGGAGACAAGAGGGAAAAGATGCATAAGGGCGAGCCACAAAAAGTTCGCCAGCTGTCACAGCAGCCGTCATATAGGAGTGCCAATAGCAGTGCCAACGCCGCCGACAAAACGATGCGGGTTAAACATCAGGCCAGAGACAGGCAGTTGCAACAGGCCTCAAACCGGCACACTAACACTACTTATAGACAAGCTGAAAAGCGCCGGCAACAGGCAGATAAACAACAGCAGCCACAGAGACGCTATCAGCCTCAGAGTCAATCGAAGGTGCAGCATCAGCAGCGAGCTCAGCCACAGCGCCATCAGGCAGAGCGACGCCAGCCCAGCCGTGCTCAGGAGCACAGACAACGCGCAGTGCATCAACAAAGAGAGCGTTGAAAAAGCCGGGTTAACGTAGCACTTGCCCTAAAGTGAAAACGAATGAAAAAGACAGGTCCAGCACTGGCCTGTCTTTTTGGGGTGTAGTTGTATGACTCAGATAAAGCCGCTCAGACGGCTCTGTCGTCGTACAAGTCGATTTGAGTCAGCGCTGCCACTTCTTCGATATAGGCACGCACTCTGGCCGGGAATACCAGCCCCTTGACCATGGTCAGGTTTCTCAGGCCGGGGAACAGGTTGATATCATCAATAGTCAACTTATTGCCCCGCTCCGACGGCAATTGCAGCCAGTCAAGCCGCGGCCAACACTTAGCCAGCCCATCAAGATAATCGGCCGTTTGCGCAAGCGCTTTTTCGAAAGACATCTCTATCATGGCGCTCTTGTTTTGGGTAAACCAGGCAATCGCCTCTTGGCTGCCAAATTCAGGCAGACCGAGCAACACACTGCGGGGATAGAGCAAGCGACTGCTGAAATAACCGGATGCCTCCTGCCATTGGCTGACCGCATCGGCCTGGCTGGCAAGGGTAATGACCGGCTTACCATCCAGATTATCCAGATAGCTGACGATATCCAGGCTCTCGGCCATGAAGCTGCCATCGGCTTTTTGTAAAATGGGCACCATATTGGCGCCGACCATAGCTATTCTGGACTCCACATCATGGTTTTGCAGATAGACCCGCTCCACCGGCAACGCCTTAAGCCCCACCAGCATCATAGCCTTGACGCAATAGGGACAATGGTCAAACACAAAAAGCTTCATCAGTACTCCTTAGCTTCCTTGGAACTGTCAGGGCCATCAGCATATCCTCCGAGGCCGGAGCTGGGCAACTCCTGACTGGCCGGCGGTGCAAACAGCAAACGCCAACGCTGCCTGAAACTAAGGCCGGGGCGGCTCACTTCCGCCAACATATCGCGCCATTCGGCAAAAGTGACTGTCACAGGATTAAAGCTGTTCACCGGCTTGGTAATACCATAGCGCACGGTTTCCCGCTCCGGCTCGAAGCTGCCGAATAATCTATCCCAAATGATCAACACCCCGGCGTAGTTCTTATCTATGTACTGAGGATTGCGGCCATGGTGCACCCTGTGGTGGGACGGCGTGTTGAATATCCACTCCAAGGGCCCAAGACGTTTGATGGCCTGGGTATGGACAAAAAATTGCAGGCCCAGATTAAGCAGCACCACAAAAACCACCCAGTTGGGGTCGAAGCCTATGATCACCAAGGGCAGCCAAAACAGCCACATGCCCGCCAATGGGTACATCAGGCTCTGACGAAAGGCGGTGGAAAAATTCATGTTTTCCGAGCTGTGGTGCACTACGTGGGCGGCCCACATCCAGCGGCATCTGTGGCTGGCCCGATGGAACCAGTAATAGCAAAAGTCCTGCCCCAGCATCAGCAGCACAAAGGTCCAGCCATTCATCTCAATGTCGAACAAACGCCAGCCGAATAACCACAAATACAGTTTGGCCAGCAGTAACCCTGTGAGAATATCGGCGCCCTGGTGCATGCCTGCCAGCACAAAGTTACAGAAAACCTCCGCCGGTCGATAGCGGGCATTCTCAGGCAAACGTCTGAGGCGGTCACCGAAAAACCACTCCAATGCCATACAGATGAAGAACAGCGGCGCCAATACCAGCAGCAGCCATTCAGGGTGTGAAATAAGTAAATTGAAATCCATTTTTATTCCTTTTATTCCAGCTCACCACTTGGCAAAGTGATCTTCTGTCAGGCCGCTCTGCTGCACCAGCTCATGGCGCTTGCCCAGGGAGTCTTTGACCCAACCGGAAAACAGCCCGGTATACTGGCGAAAATTGCTTTTAAGCAGCCCCAGGTTGAGCCTTTCGCTGCGGCACCCCAAGGGCGAAAATGCCAACTCCAGATCGCCGCGCTCAGACCAAACTCGCCATTGGCCGCCTGATGCTGCCATGCGGTCAAACTCAAAATGCACCGGCGACAGCAAATGCCTGGCACCATCAACCCAGAGCACGTTTTCACAAGAGCCGGTCTCGTTGACTCCGGCCGCCAGGTTTAGCCCGAACCCCTTACCATCAATATCGGCATTGATAGAAGCCCAGCGCCAACTGGTTTCCCGACGCATAAAGCCTGCGGAAAAGTCATAACCGGCTCTGGCATGCAGCAGCGGCTGGGGTTCATGATTGAAGGACAACTGGCCGGAGACCTTGAGGGCATTGTGTTTCTGGGTATAGGTCCAACCGCTGTAACCGGTTGGACTGCAAAGCGCCATCGGTAAGCTGAGCGGTTCGGGAACCAAGGTCAGCTCCCCCTCAAGTGGCATTCCCTGTAGTTTAAGATCCAGACTCAGTTGCCATTGTCCCTGCTCACGCCGAAAGTGAATGCCTCCCATACGGCTCTCCCCCTGCCATGGCGAACGGCTCAGGTTAAAACCAGCAGGAGGCCGCAGCAGATTATGCTGATACATGCGACGACTCTGCACATCAAACAGATAACAGAAACCACTGCCAAGATAGGCGATATCCGCCAAGGCAACGCCCAGCATCCATCTGGGGCTGTTAAGGCCAATAAACTCAAACTGCTTATAACTGCAACGCTGTTTCAGGCGTGAAACCCTGCGATCCATCTCATTGAACAGCTGAAAGTCTGCCAATCCCAGGCTTTTCGGCGGCCCGTCGAAATGACCAAACAGAGGCCGGCCGTGAACATCTATCAAAGAGTCAGGTGCCGCCTGGGTTGCAACCCCGGATTGAGTCGTCGGCAAAGACCCGGATTTCAATTCCAACATATTCCCAACAGGTGTTTTTAGAGCAATAACTTGACTCTACCCTGTCGCCGTCGGAGATTGAAGCCTTGAATGTTACAAAAATGAAAAAACCCCGCTATACGGGGCTTTATCCGGTTTACTGTGTCATTCAGAAACGGTAACTGAGGCCGACGAATACCCCTTGATAGTCGAAGTTATCCGTCTTCAGATACACGTATTCAGTATTGATACCCAGATTGTTGCGGAAACGATATTCCCAACCGGCTGCCGCATGCAGGCCATTTTCAGTGTCATTGAAGCCGGCGCCGTCTTTGGTATATTGATATTCGAGTTTAACCCTGGCAGCACCCAGTTTGGCATAGAAGCTGTTGCGCTCGGTAAAGCCCCAGCGGCCATAAAGAGACACTCTCGCCGCCTCGAAGCTATCCATCTGCAACTCGGTAATGCCGGAGGTAAAGGCATGGACTATACCGGCATCGGACCAAAGGTAACCCGCTTCAACACCCCAGTTTGGCGTGAAATGATAGCGATAATAAAGCTCTGTGCCCCAGCTGTCTGAGCTGTCGTTGTCTTCGGCGTTACCGGCATCGGGATTGAAGCGGCTGATGTCATCATCATTCTGCACTCCAAGGCCTATACTGCCCCCGATAACATGTTTGCCTTCTGCGGCGCCGGCGGCCGGTACCATCAAGGTCGGCATCACCAGTGCAACTGCCAATATAACGTACTTCATACGATTCCCCCATGATTTGTAAGTGTTTTACGCGCGGATATTGCGCTTCGCTGTCTGAACCCTGACTGAACCAAAGTCGGTTATCTGCCATTGTCAGATGCTGGAAGCCAAACTCAAATCTGGTTATCCTGATGCCACCTTTTTTACAGCTTCGGATTTTTATGAAACGGCTTGCTACCTTGATGCTGGGGTCGACGCTGCTCTTTGGCTGCGCCAGTCATACCCCCAACTTTATTGCCCTGAGCCCTGAACTGCCTGCGGTCACGCCACAGACTTCGCTGGAGCCTGCTCTGGCGCTGCAAACCCTGGATACCCGCACCGCCAACTTTATTGTGCGATTCAATGAAGATGGCAAAGCCGCACGCCTGGTCAGCCCGGCCGAGCCCCCCAGGGCTCAACTGGATCAACTGTTCCGCCAAGGTTTTGCCAAGGCCGGATACCGAATCGATCCCGCCAGTGGGAAAGAGGTGCAGTTGCAGCTGATTGAACTGCTCACTGATGTGGATGAATCCAGCTTCGGCTTCGAAGCCAAAACCAATGTCAGCATCAATCTGCTGGCGAAAAACAGCAGCCATACCCTGACCAAGCGTTATAAGGCCAAGGGGCTGCTCAAGGGGCCATTCAGTGCCGACTTCGCCTCGCTGGAACTGGACATGAACAAGCTGATCACCCAGTTGAGCGGCGAAATACTCAACGACCCCGAGCTGCACAGCTTTTTGCAGCAGTAATTTATTAGGCCGGTCTGTGACTCAC
Organism: Shewanella sp. K8; assembly: GCF_028823715.1. Classification (NCBI taxonomy): domain Bacteria; kingdom Pseudomonadati; phylum Pseudomonadota; class Gammaproteobacteria; order Alteromonadales; family Shewanellaceae; genus Shewanella; species Shewanella sp. K8. The sequence goes on along the minus strand of NZ_JAPEHY010000030.1, from coordinate 60,310 downwards.
AGGCAGGCCCGTCTGCAACACTATGATAAGGAATCTGGTCATGAGCCGATGGATACTCGCAGCCGTATTGATGCTGACCAGTCAGCTGGCGCTGGCGTTGGATATACAAAAAGACAATCTCTACCCCCAAGTGGAATTTGATACCAGCATGGGCAAAATCGTGGTCGAGCTCGATCGCACCCGGGCGCCCATTACTGTGGACAACTTTCTCACCTATGTGGTGCGCGGCGACTACAACAACACATTGTTTCACCGCATTATTGCCGATTTCGTGGTTCAGGGCGGCGGCCTCAGCCCCAAGTATGAAGAACTGCCTTCAGACAAGCCGATAGTCAATGAGTCGGGCAACGGCCTGTCCAACAGCCTAGGCACTATAGCCATGGCCAGAGAGAGTGCTCCCCATTCGGCCACCCGCCAGTTTTACTTCAATGTGGCCGACAACAAAAAGCTCGACCCATCCTCCAGACGCTGGGGCTATGCCGTATTCGGTGAAGTCAGCCAAGGGCTTGAAGTTCTGCAGAATATGGCGCTGGTAGAGACAGGCACCAACAGCACCTTGGGTTGGCCCGATGTGCCGGTTACCCAGGTTTTGTTGAAGAAAGCCACACTTCTGCCCAGAAATTAACCCCAGGCACGGCTCAGTTTCAAAAAGCTGTCTATACTGAACCTGGCAAACATAAGGAGGCGATCTGATGACCCCGGAAGAGTTCATCGATGTGAAAGCGCCCCAACTGGCTCATTACGGCAAAGCATTCTTGAGCGACAAGCTGGAATTTAATGAAGTCAGATTGTATCTGTGGGATACCCTGGAAGAATGGCATCAGCTGAACTTGCAGGGGGAAGCGCAAACGGATGTCGAACGCGTATTTTGGCACTTGTTGTACGCCTTCGATAAATGGCCCGATTGGGTATTGCGCGGTAACCAGTTTTTGCGCCAGCAACTGGACGACTGCTGTGAATACCTGTTCGGTGGTGGCCCCATACCCGAAGGCTGTATCGGCGTCAGGCCCTGAGACAGACGTTAATCTACCCCGCCCGGGTGACACTTTAATGACACGGGCGACCAATCCCCGGCTTTGCCGGGGATTTTTTATTGGGCAAACACCCAAGCACGCCTTGAAGTCGCAGGCTCGGGCTTTTACTCTAAGGCCTTTGACTCTCACCAAGCCGTGCCATGCCTCAATCTTTTTTTGCCAGCACCCGAGACGCCCTGAGTATCTATTTCCACAAGCGGGTACTCATCTTATTGTTGCTCGGTTTTTCCGCCGGCCTGCCGCTGATGCTGGTATTTTCCACCCTGTCTTTCTGGCTCAGGGAAGCCGGGGTAGACAGGGCCGCCATCGGCTATTTCAGTTGGGTGGCCTTGATCTATGCCTTCAAGTGGGCCTGGTCCCCCCTGGTCGATCGCATGCCCCTGCCTTTGTTCAGCCAACTCTTTGGCCGCCGCCGCGGCTGGATGCTTTTCTCCCAGCTATTACTGATAGCCGCCATTTTGGGAATGGCCGGCAGTGACCCCATGGAAGATCTCACCCATCTGGCACTCTTTGCGCTGATGGTGGCCTTTTCCTCCGCCACCCAGGACATAGTGGTCGATGCCTTTCGTATCGAGTCGGCGCCGGAAAAAATGCAGGCGGCACTGGCTGCCGCCTATCAGGTGGGCTATCGCAGCGCGATGATCATAGCCACGGCAGGCTCATTGACTATCGCCGCCTGGGTTTCTCCCGAGCCGGAAAGCTACAATCTCCAGAGCTGGCAAACCGCCTATCTGGTAATGGCAGGCCTCATGGGCATAGGCATACTGGCGACACTTTTTGCCAAAGAGCCGGCAGTGGATATCAGCTCGATAGGGGAAGAGGAAGCCAACCTCAGAGACAGGCTCAGGGCCAACCTGGCACCCAGACTCTCGGTCTGGGCCGCACCGACCAACCTGTTTATCCTGCGCCATGGCAAGTTACTGCTCTTGCTGCTGGGGCTTTATTTCTGTTTTAGCTTGGCTGAACCCTTCACCCAGGTACTGCAATCCTACTTTCCGAGTCAGGCCTTGAATACAGATGCAGTCACTCTGGCCTCTATGGGACTCATTCTGCTGCTCTGGTTGCTGATCTTCGGCGTCAAAAGTAAAGACAGGGCTATTCAAGAGCAGGAAGCCAAGCATCTGACCCAGGCCGGCACAGATAGGATGGCCGCTTTTATCTCCTGGCTCTACAGCGCCGTGGCCCTGCCCTTTATCGATTTCTTTCGCCGCTACGGCAAGAGCGCGATTCTGATCCTTATGCTGATCTCCTGCTACCGGATCTCGGATATCGTCATGGGGATCATGGCCAATGTTTTCTATGTGGATATGGGCTTCAGCAAGGAAGAGATCGCCACCCTGAGCAAGGTCTATGGTCTGATAATGACCCTGGTGGGCTCGGCATTCGGCGGGGTGTTGTTGGCACGCTTCGGCACCATAAAAATCCTCTATGTCGGCGCCTTCCTGGTGGCCACCACCAATTTGTTGTTCGCCCTGCAGGCCATGGTGGGCTACAACGTGCCGCTGCTGACCCTGGCAATTTCGGTGGACAACTTCAGCGGCGGTATCGCCACAGCGGCCTTTATCGCCTACCTCTCCAGCCTCACCAGCAGTGGCTACAGTGCCACTCAGTATGCACTGCTGTCTTCGGTGATGTTACTGTTTCCCAAGTTTATTGCCGGCTTCTCCGGCGCCTGGGTCAACGCCTTTGGCTATGTGAATTTCTTTGTCAGCGCCAGCATCATAGGCTTGCCCGTGCTGCTGCTGATTTGGCTGGTGCAAAAAAACAGCCCGCCGAAGCGGGCCGATACTGCTCAAGATACGCTCAAGTCGCAGATTAACGACTAGTCGCGGAAGTTATTGAACTGGAACGGCTGGCCCAGCTCGGCATTACGGGCCAGCGCCATCACGGCCTGCAAGTCGTCACGCTTCTTGCCTGTGACCCGTACCGAGTCGCCCTGGATTTGCGCCTGCACCTTTACTTTGCTGTCTTTGATCTGTTTTACCAGCTTCTTGGCCACATCGGCTTCGATGCCTTGTTTGAACTTGACCTTCAAAGAAAACATCTTGCCACTGTGAATCGCTTTCTCATCCACTTCCATCGCCTTGGGATCCACATTACGACGGCTCAGTTGGGTTCTTAAAATATCCACCATCTGATTACACTGAAAGTCAGACTCTGCCGACAGGGTCACTACAAAGTCTTTATACTCCACCGCAAATTCCACCCCGCGGAAATCGAAGCGGGTATCCAATTCACGTTTGCTGTTATCCACTGCGTTACGCAGTTCAACGGCATCTACTTCTGACACTATATCGAATGAGGGCATTTCGTCGCCTTTTACTTATCAGTCAAACCAATAGCGCCAGTCTACCCTAAGTTGAAGCAGAGCTGAATAAATCCAAGTCTGCTGATGACAGCCAGGCTTTATTTTGACTATGATGTTCGCCAAGCTTTCCAACCCTGCGTGATTTGTGATTAACCGACAGTTGCTGTTTAAAATGGCTTTGTTGATTGCCCTGGCGGTGATCAGCTACCTGGTTTTTTCCAAGCCTAACTATCCACAGAGCATCCCTAATCTGGATAAAGTGGGTCATATAGGTAGTTTCTTTGCCCTCGCCTGGCTGACCTATCTGGCGTTCCGCCCCCGCTGGTACTTGATGTTTGCTACCCTGGCCGGCTACGGCATTCTGATAGAGATGGTGCAATCCCGTCTGCCCTACCGCAGCGCAGATGTGGCCGACTTTGTCGCCGATATGGCCGGAGTCGTACTCTTCTACTTCTCACTCTGGGGCTATCGCAGATATTTTCGCGCCGCCATGTTGAGGGAGTAACGGGATGCAGATAGGGATCCTCGGCGTTGGAGCCATAGGGCAACTGCTGGCACAGCAACTGGCCGCAGCCGGGCTTGAACCTTGGTTATTACCAAGAGCCAACACCCCGTCATTGGCTGAGCAGGGCGAAGAGCAAGTCTATACCCTGGAGCTTGGCGACCAGAGTCTGCAAACATCCTTTCTGTGTCTGGCGCAGGACTCGAGCAAGCTCAAGCAGCTCGAGCTCTTGCTGGTCACAGTCAAAGCCTATCAGGTTGAAGCGGCGCTGGAGCCTTTGCTGCCAAGACTTCACCCGAATTGCCGCATCCTGCTGCTGCACAATGGGCTTGGTCCCCATCAAAGCCTGGCCGCCAAGCTGAATGGCCGGCCGCTGAGCCTGGGCACCACCAGCCAGGGAGCGCTGAAACTCAGCAGCAATCATATTCGCCAAACCGGCAGCGGCCTGACCCAGATAGGTGACTTAAGCGGCGCCCCCATGCCAGAGGCGATGAAAACCGTTCTGCTCAATGCCATTCCCGGCAGTCAGTGGAGTGATGCCATTCTCGAAGCCCTGTGGCAAAAGCTGGCGGTCAATGCCGTTATCAATCCGCTGACTGCCATTCACAGAGTCAACAACGGTGCCCTGGCCGCCCCCGAGTTTGAGGGAACAATCTGCGCCATTCTCGATGAGCTGTTACAGGTAGCCAAGCAGGAAGGCATAGCGCTGACGTTCGATACGCTGCACGCCAGAGTCAAGGAAGTGATACGGCTAACCGCCGCCAACTACTCCTCCATGTATCAGGATCTCAAGCACGGCCGCAAGACGGAAATTGACTATATCAACGGTTACCTGCAGCAGCGCGCCGAGCAATATGGGCTCACACTGCCAATCAACAGCGAACTGCTGGCCCAAATAAAGGTGCTTGAATCAAATCTGCTTTAACCACTGGCCGCAGGCCCAGGCAATAAAGTTGGCCCAGGCATAGCCAAATACCGCGATCAGAACCGCAAGAGGCACCAATGCCTGGCGATAGGCGCTGGTGACCACAGGCGCCGAAGCCGCCCCGCCAAGATTGCACTGACTGGCAATGGCGAGATAACCGAATGGAAGTCTCAACACTCTCGCCGCCAGCAGCAACAAGAAGACATGCACCAACAACCAGATAGCCCCGATAACGAAAAACCAGGGCAAAGACCAGAGCATACCGATATCCATCTTCAGCCCCATGATAGCCAACATAAGATAAAGACAGGCATTACCGACTCTGTCGGCGCCATAGGCCGCCAGCCGCCGCGCCGGTGTCAGCGACAGGAGCACGCTGGCCGTCGTTAACCAGACCACCAGCCAGATAAAGGGAGTATGCAGGTGATAGGCTCTGGCCATAGGCCAGTGGCGGACAATCAGCTCCGCCGTCCAATCGGCGCCCCAGTGTGCCAAGCCGCCCAGCATCAGCGGCAGGCAAAAGATCAATAACCAGTGATGGCTCTGTGCCAGGCGCCGTTCCGGCAAGGGCGTATCCAGCATAGTCGCCTGCGGCTCGCGGCTTCGAAGCCAGCGATTAATTTTGGCCTCGTGGGGCGCCAGCGCCAGCAATATTGCCATCCAGATCCCTGAAAGCACCACATTCACAGTAACAAAAACCGCAAAGATACTGTCACCGGCACCGAACAGTTCTTTCATCGCCATCTGATTGGCTGTACCACCGACCCAATTACCTGCCAGGGTCGCCATGCCGCGCCAGAGGCTATCCTCCCCCTGCGGCAGCAAGAGCTCAGGCTGTATGTATCCCACCAACCACAGCGCCAGCGGCCCCCCGACAAAGATCCCCAGGCTGCCGATAAAAAACAGTAGCAGCAGCTTACCGCCACAGCGCCAAATACTGCCGATATCCAGCCCCAGTAGCATCAACACCAGACACATGGGCATAAGGTAATCGACGGCAAACTTGGGTAACTGAGAGTCTTTTACCGCAATCAGCCCCATGGTGTTGAGCAGTGATGGCACGAAATAACAGGCCACCATCACGGGTAAGAACCGATAACAGCGACGCCAGAAAGGGCTATTGAGACCGCTGGTGTAGAATATGCCTCCCAAGATCAGGCAAAGAATGCCAAACAGCTGAAAATCGGTTTGGATCATGCCGGCCGTTGCTCATCGAACTCGCGTTGATCCAACATAAATTCCAGAAAATTGGCCGGTAAAGGGGCAAGCACTTCCTCGGCCCGGCGGATCACCCAATAGTTACGTTCAAAGTCCCAGCCGGGCAGTTCCAACTCCACCAGATCGCCACGCTCCAATTCGGCATCTATCGCCATAAAGGGCAAGATACTGACCCCATAGCCAGTGGCCGTGGCGCGCTTGATGGCCCCCAGAGTTCCCATGGTGATGGTTTGCGATGGCACAATGCCGACGCTGTGCAGTAACTGCAAAGCCCTGACGCGGGCAACCGTCGCGCTTTCATCCAGATACCAGACTTCACGCGACAGGCGCTCGGTATCGACAACCTCTTTAGCCAGAGGGTTATCGGCGCCGCAAACAATGCAGATCCTGTCTCTGAGCCAAGGCTCACAGCAGAGATTGGCCAGCGACGGCTTGGCGTCAACAAAGGCCAGGTCCAGTTCCCGTTCAGAGACCATCCTCTCTATGTGGCTTGAATCTTTGATCATCAAGCGAATTCCTGTGGCCGGAAAACATTGATGGAACACAGGCAAGCGCCGCGATAACACATAGTTTCCCGCAGTTTTACTGGCACCGACCGTCAGTGTGCCACATACGCCACTGGCACTGGCGTGAAATAACTGCTGTACCTGCTGCTCTGACGCCAACATCCCGTTGGCGTATGGCAGCAACAACTCCCCTTGCGGGTTGAGCAGCAAACCTGTAGCACTGCGTTCAAACAGGCGGCACCCCAGCGCTGACTCCAACTCTTTCAGCGCCATACTGACGGCCGGAACCGACATATGCAGCTTCCTGGCAGCACGGGAGATCTGCCCTTCGGCATGTATGCACTTGAATACCAGCAGTTGTTTGAGAGTTATCTTCATCAGGGGAATCGCCGCGGTTTGGGTTGGCGTATTTTAGCAATCCCGTTACCGGGAAAAGTTGATCCAGCCGAGCCTGCGATAAGGCTCGGAAACCAGCTACAAATACTGTGACTCAGAACATGTGTTTCATCGCCAGAGTCACCAGCTTGTCGTCATACTCCGTATAACCTCCTGCGTCGGTAAAATCGCCATCCAGATAGGTGGTTATCAAGCTGAACGTGGTGCTTTTGGAAGCTCGATAGTCCAACCCCAAAGACGCCTGCCAACTGGAGGCATCTGTCACACTGGCTTTATCAGCCAGGCTGGATACCACCTTGCCATTGCCTGAGTTGTCATACAGATATTGCGCCTTGAAACTGTATTGCTGCCAAGGGATCTCCATGCTGGCAAGCAAACTGTTACCACTGAGGTTTTGATATTTCTGCGACTCGGAATGCTGATACATAAACCCCAACTTGGCACCGGCCAAGCGAGCACCGGCAACGGCTCGCACCGCATCCAAGGCATTGAGACTATCGGCATAGGCCAGCGCCAAATACCAAGCCTGTCGTTTCAATTTGGCATCACCCGCTGTCAGGCTCAGTGCATAATTGCCGTTTGAGCCATTTTGCTCCGGCAAGTTATCGGCAAATTGATAGCTCACGCCCAGCTGCACTCCATACCATTTGGGTGAGTAATAAGTAGCTGAATCTCCCAGGCGGTCATTCCCGGCGATAATTTTTGCCATATCACTGGAAGTGATATTGAATAAATCCACCTTACCTTCCGTCTTTTTAAATACAGTATCATTACGACCAAATACCAGTGTACCCAATTGGCTTTCGACACCCAGGTAAGTATTACGGGATTTAAACAGCGAAGAAGTATCAAAGTAGCCGCCGTTATTACCAAATTCCATCACATAAACAATATTGATATTATCGTTGAGTTTTTCTTTACCCTTGACACCGATAAAGGAGGCATAGTTTTCCAGATAAGCACCGTTTTCCTTTCTATCTGACAGCAAACCGCTGTCCGAGTGACTCAGCCCAAGCCAAGCCCGGCCATAAAAGTCGGGTGCAGCCTGGCTGACCAGCGGCAACAGCGAGCAGGTAATTCCAGCAATAATCGTTTTTCTTAGGTTCATCATTTTGTCTCTTTATATTTATGAGTTGAGATATGAGTAAGCGCCGAAATATAGTAAAAACTTTTATACCCATTTGAGCATTGACTGGATCACACACTCATAACAGAGGCATCACTTTCAATTTTATTGAAAATGAATTAAGCGAATTCAAAACCATGAATTAAGAAAACTTGAAACCTATTTCAACAATTAATAACTCGACATCAAACTTGAGCCGCCTCACCTTTTTTTACATTTTATTTGCTCATGCTAATAACGAATCCAATAACAAATATTTTAGGGAGCAATATGAAACTCACTTATCTCAGCGGTCTGCTGGCCTGTTGCCTTTTCGGTGCAGCCGGAGTGCAGGCGGCACCTCAGGATCTAGGCAAATTTCACAGCGACAGCCAGCAAGGCTGCAAAACCTGCCATGTTTCGCCTAACAAGATTGACGACAGCGAGGCCCATGAAAATCAACAGTGCCGCAGCTGTCACGGAGACTACAGCGACCTGAAGAACCCTGCCCTGGAGATAGATCCCCACGGCTCTCACCTGGGTGATATCGCCTGTACCAGTTGCCACAAGGGGCACGAAGCACCCAAATTTTACTGCAATGAATGCCACTCTTTTGAACATAAACCCATGCCCTTTGCCGATGTCAAAGCCAAACCGGCCTGGGACAAAGAATGGGATCAGCAAAAAATTCAGCAGGCTATCGCCGCGGGACCAAAACAAAGCACAGATGTGGTGGTAATAGGTGCCGGCAGTGCCGGCTATAACGCTGCCATCAGCGCCAAACAGGCCGGGGCCAAGGTAGTTTTGCTGGAAAAAGCCCCCTTCTCCGGCGGCAACTCCATGCTGGCGGCCGGTGGCTATAACGCCGTGGGTACCAAACAACAAGCCGCCCACAAGGTGGACGACCAAGTGGCCTGGTATGTGGAAGATACGATGAAAGGCGGTCGCTACGCCAACGATCCCAAGCTGGTGCAAATTCTGGCGCAGCAGTCAGCCGACGGTATCAAATGGCTTGAATCCCTCGGCGCCAATATGGATGACCTCAAACGCTCCGGCGGCGCCCGGGTGGACAGGACACACAGACCATCAGGCGGGCTCAGCGTCGGGCCACATATCATAGATGTACTGCGTAAGGCCGCAGACAAAAATCAGGTGGAAACCCGCCTCAATTCACGGGCAGTGAAACTGGTAGTGAATGACGAGCAGCAGATACTCGGGGTAGTGATCCACGGTAAACACTCTGGCTATTACATGTTGGGCGCCAAATCCGTGGTGCTGGCAACCGGTGGCTATGGCATGAACAAAGAGATGATCGCCTACTATCGCCCAACCTTTAAAGGCATGACCAGTTCCAACAATATTACCGCAACCGGCGATGGCATCGAAATGGCCAAGTCCATAGGCGCCAGCATGACAGATATCGACTGGATCCAGGCACACCCAACCATAGGCAAAGACAGCCGCATCTTAATCTCTGAAACCGTGCGCGGTGTCGGGGCTATCATGGTCAACAAGGATGGCAAACGTTTTATCAACGAGTTGACCACCCGCGACCGGGCATCGGATGCCATTCTCAAGCAACCCGAACAGTTTGCCTGGTTGGTGTTCGACAACCAACTGTACAAAAAAGCCAAAATGGTACGCGGCTATGATCACCTTAAGATGTTGAAAAAGGCCGATAATGTAGCCGAGTTGGCCAAACTCACCGGCATGCAACCTAAGGCACTGGAGCAAACAGTGAGTAGTTACAACCGCTCTTTCAAAGTCGGCAAAGACAGCGAATTCAACCGTGAAAATATGCCGCTTGATCTGACTCAGGCTCCCTTCTATGCGGTGAAAGTTGCTCCAGGCATTCATCACACCATGGGTGGGGTCGCCATAGATGAGAAAGCCGAGGTACTGAACCTGCAAAGCTGGCCCATCAAAGGCCTGTATGCCGCCGGAGAGGTGACGGGTGGGGTACATGGCTACAACCGTCTGGGCGGGAATGCGGTGGCCGATACGGTTATCTTCGGTCGTATCGCGGGTAAGAATGCTGCCGACAATGCGTTAGCCAAATAGGCTCCCTGCAAAGAGTGCCCTCGGCACTCAGAGCCGGCTCGCTCCCGGGCCGGCTCACTCCCAAATACACTAAGGACACACAGATATGAAGCATAAGTTCAAGAGCAAGTTACTGCTGTTGGCCCTGGGCTGTACCCTGAGCTTCGGCAGTTGGGCAGAGACATTGAAAGTGATCACTTCCGGCGGTTTTGCCGGCACCCTGACCGCGATGGAGAAGCAAATAGAACAGGATACCGGGCTGGATTTGATCATCTCATATGGCTCGTCATCCGGTGGTGCCCATGACTCCATTCCGGAGCGGCTCAAACGCAACGAAGCGTTCGATGTGTTGATCCTGTCCCAAAGCTCACTCAACAAGCTGACAGAAAAGGGCTATGTGCTCAGTGACAGCCACAGGGATCTGGTGCGTTCCCGCATAGGCATGTGCGTTAAAGCGGGCACAGCCAAGCCGGACATCAGCACAGAGGAAGCTTTTATCAAGGTGCTGCAACAAGCCGATTCGATAGGTTACTCGGCCAGCGCCAGTGGCACTTATCTGGCCAGCAAACTCTGGCCAGAGATGGGGCTGTGGCAAATGATAGAACCCAAGAGCAAAAGGGTTTTGAGTGAAAGGGTCGCCACCGTGGTCGCCAGAGGAGAATTACAGATAGGTTTTCAGCAGATAAGTGAAATACTGCCTATCGCAGGCGCCGAATTTGTCGGGCCGATCCCGGACAAATTCCAGAAGGTAACCACCTTCTCGAGTGGTATCACCCAAAGCAGCCTGCAACCTGAAGCAGCCAAACGTCTTATTGACTACCTGGCCTCGGATAAACCTTATGTACTCAGCAGCATACGCCACTCAGGGCTGGATCCTGTGGCAGCAGAGTAAATCATCCCCAAAGCACCAATACCGCGGCCAGGGCAATCAGTACCAGGCCGCCCATATCCTTGACCTTGACCCGCTGCTTGAGCCAAAGGCTGGAGATCAGCATCATAAAGAAGACTTCCACCTGCCCGAGCGTTTTCACATAAGGCACGGCCGTGAGCGACATGGCACTGAACCAACCTATTGAACCCAGACAACTGCTGATACTGATGACCAGGGTCAACCTGGGCCTATGCCAGAGTTTTTTAAGGGTCTCTTTATCTTTGATAAGAAGCCAGGCGAGCAGCAACAAGGTCTGCAGCAAAATAACCAACAAGAGTACCCAGGCGGCGCGGTGAGGAAACGGCAAACCCAGCACCAGGCTTGCTTCCCGAACCCAGAGCGAAGTCAGCGCAAAGGCGCTGCCGCACCCCAACCCCAGCAACAGCGTCTTGAAGGACAAGCCTTTGAGCCCGCCGTGGGTACTGAGCAGAAAGACCGCCACTGTACCGACAAGTACCCCCAGCCAGCCGGTGACAGTCAACGCAGTGCCGAAGAACAGACTGCCGAGCACGGCCGCGACCAAGGCTTCACTCTTGGCCAGCCCGGCGCCGACAGCGAAATTCTGCAATTGGAACAGTTTTACCATCAGGGCGGTCGCGAGGATCTGCGCCAAGGCCGCCCCTATGATGTACTGCAGCGCGCCATGCCCAAGCTGCGGCAATCCTGCGTCCTGCCAGGCATAAAGTGACAACAGATATACAGCAGCCAACGGGCCGGCATAGCTAATACCATTCCGCATAGGAGTTTACTCACTCAGCGAGAATGAAAAAACGGGGAGGCAAGTAGAGCGATGGAAGATTCATTGGGATAAATCGACATTGGCCTACGCCGCATACGCGCTTTTTCAACTCGCCCTACGGGAGCTTGTCAGCCACCCGATTACTGCGCCAACTTGCCTCGCCGTAGAATCACTATGTCATCGCCAATCTGGCTTGAACTCGAATGGCTGACACAGCTCTGAGTAGCCCAAACTTCTATAAGGAATGGTATGAACGCGCCAGCGTCACCCCGACAACGACTGAGACGGCTCTGAAACGCGTTGCGCCACGCCTGCATAAAGGCGGCCATCAGGGTAAAGAAGATCCACATGGGTGGCTTGTCCTTAAAATTTGCGCCCGAGAATGCTTGCCCGATGAACCGCAAGCCATGACTGAAACGAAAAACGCCCGCGATTGCGGGCGTTTGAGACTAACACGCTAGCCAGGTGATTCGCTATTCCACCAAAGGCGCAGCTTGCAGCAGCTTAGGTAAGGTTAACCAAGTACTTGGCTCAGCGACTGGTATCCAGCGCCGGGAAAGACTTCACCAGATCATCAACGGCCTTCATCTGGCTCAGATACCCTTCCAGTTGCTGCAGTGGCAAAGCACAAGGGCCATCACACTTGGCATTGTCCGGGTCCGGGTGCGCTTCAATAAACAGCCCGGCCAGTCCCAGCGCCATACCGCTGCGGGCCAGTTCGGTTGCCTGGGCACGACGACCACCGGCAGAATCTTCACGGCCGCCAGGGCGCTGCAGCGCATGGGTGGCATCGAAGATCACCGGGTAGCCGGATTGCTTCATCTCATCCATGCCCAGCATGTCCACCACCAGGTTGTTATAACCAAAGCAGCTGCCACGCTCACAGAGAATGATCTCATCATTACCCGCTTCGTTGAATTTCTTGATGATATGCCGCATCTCATGGGGCGCCAGGAACTGAGGCTTTTTCACATTGATGATAGCCCCTGTCTTGGCCATGGCCACCACAAGATCTGTCTGGCGCGCCAGGAAGGCCGGCAACTGGATGATGTCGACCACTTCGGCCACAGGCGCGCACTGGTAGGGCTCATGTACATCGGTAATCAATGGCAGCTTGAAGGTGTCCTTGATCTCCTGGAAGATTTTCAAACCTTCTTCCATGCCTGGGCCACGATAGGAGTTGACGGATGAGCGGTTGGCCTTGTCGAAGGAGGCCTTGAACACATAAGGGATCCCCAGCTTCTGAGTGACTTCCGCGTAGGTTTCGGCAATGGTCATCGCCAAGTCCCGCGACTCGAGTACATTCATGCCACCGAACAGCACAAAGGGCTTGTCATTGGCTATCTCAATAGCCCCCAGATGTATGGTTTTATTACTCATCGCAACTTCTCTCTTGAATGCCGCTCATGCGGCGTTAACTTAAATCAGCCGGCCACGGCCTGCAGCAACTGGCCACAGAGCCAGGCCATATAAGTGCCTAAAGCATAGCCGAATACCGCCAGCAGTACACCTACGGGTGCCAGTGCCGGATGGAAGGCCGCAGCCACTACGGGCGCAGACGCCGCGCCGCCAACGTTGGCCTGGCTGCCCACCGCCATGTAAAACAGCGGTGCACGGATAAGCTTGGCCACCAGCAGCATCAATCCCGAATGCACCAGCATCCAGATAATGCCCACCAGGAAGTAAATCGGCGTATCCAGAATTTGGGATACATCCATATGCAAACCGATTGTAGCCACCAGTATGTAGAGGTAGGCCGAGGCTATCTTGGAGGCTCCGGCCGCTTCCAAATGACGGGCCGGGCTGAATGACAACAGCAAACCTATGGTGGTCACTATCACCACCAGCCAGAAGAATCCAGAGGTCAGACTGTATTGCTCGGTCCAGGGATAGTTGGTTGCAAACCAGGGAGCCAGCAGGTCGGCGCCGACATGGGCCAGACCGGTAATACCAAAGCCCACAGCCACTATCAGCATAATGTCGCGCAGGCTGGGAATGCGGGCGTTTTCGGCATGATATTGCTCCACCTTGGCCTTGAGGCTTTCAATGGCGCTGGTATCTGCACCTGTCTTGGCATCTATCTCCTTGGCCCTGGATGCCATAAACAGCAGCACGGCCATCCAGATGTTGGCGACTATCACATCGACAGTGACCATCACGGAGAAGATATTGCCGCCCACTTCATAAATCTCTTTCATCGCCGCCTGGTTGGCACCACCGCCAATCCAGCTGCCGGCGAGTGTCGTCATGCCGCGCCAGACTGCGTCCGGGCCGTGGCCAGCGGTCAATGTCGGGTCGATTGCCGACATGATAAGCAGGGCAATCGGGCCACCTATGACAATGCCCATGGTGCCGGTCAAAAACATCACTACCGCCTTGGGACCCAGCCCCAGAATGGCTTTGAGGTCGACGCTGAGGATCAACAATACCAAACAGGCAGGCAGCAGATAACGGGACGCCACATAGTAAAGTTTGGAGGTACTGCCATCGACAATCCCAAAGGTATTGAGCAAGGATGGCAGGAAGTAACACAGCAACAAGGCCGGGATGAAACGGTAAAACTTTTGCCAGAAAGGATGGCTGCTGCTGTTGGTGTAAAAAACGAAGCCGAGAATGGCGGCCAGAATGCCGAGCGCGGTGGCGTCATTGGTCACCAACGCAGTCATTTCAGTGGCCGCCTGTGAGGTACTGCTCATAGGTCCTATCTCCCTTGCGATTGCAATTTATTGTTTTATTTTAATATTTATATTTTTCTCACTGCCCTCACGGGCAGGTTCAATGGAAGGTTTGAGGGTCGTCTCCCAATTCTCTGAGTTGCATCTTCACCAGCTCGACCACGGGGTCGTGCGGGCTGTTGTCGACAAAATACTGCAGATCGGCGCTGGCGACATGAATCGCCCCCAGTTGCTGGGCAATAAAGGCGCGCTCCCGGTGCAGGCTGAGATCGTCGGCATGCCATTCAAGCAGCAAATTGCAGCACTCCATCGCGACTTCAAATTCATGGGCGACTATGGCGCCGGCCTTGAGTTCATGCAGCATGCGGGTCATCAGCCTTTGGGTGCCAACCGGCTTGAGGTAAGACGCCTTCAGCGGTGCACTGTTGCCCAGCTCGCCGCGAACCAGGGCATGCAAGCGCTCTTTGCTGAGGCGCTCCCCCCGAAGCGGGTCGAGATAGATGAGTTCACCGGCCACGTGGCAGGCCAGCACTGTGGTGCCCGGCAGCAGTACAGGGTCGAATTTCAAGTCCAGCTGTTTGCCAAGCAACATAAGCACAGTTGCCAATGTGGTGCTGTTCCCCTGGCGGCTGAGAATACACTGGCCGAGATCGGCCGCCTGCCGGGAAAAATAATCTTCTCTGGGGGCAAACCCCAGATCCTTGTAAAACCAGTTCAGCAGCGCCTGAAAGCGCCGCTGCTGATCGACCAGATAGTGGCTGAGCACTGAGCCGGACAGTTCCAGCCAGGCCCAGTTGGCCTGTTTGGCCAGGCCAAAGCCCAGATATTGGCAAAGCTCAAATGCCGACTCGGGCAGAGAGAGTTCGTCTTGCTTAAGAGAATATTGTTGCATTACCCCAGAATTACCGCTTGTTTGAAGTGTGCCAGTTTTGCCGCATAAACCACCCAGCCCAGAGCACCGAGGAAGGCGAAGATCCGGAAGATCAGATTACGGTTGGACTTGAGCGCCATCACGCCCAGCAGTATGTAAGCGACCACTGCGCCTATCTTCTCCGTCATCCAGGGATCGACGAAAGGATACTGCTTAATCATAAAACACAGAGTCAATCCGGACAGCAGCAGGAAAGTATCGATCACATGCGGACCTACCTTCAGCAGTTTCTTGTCCATAATGGCTGACTGACGCAGCTTAAGCACGAAACGCACAATGAACAGCAATACGCTGACGGCGATCAGGGTCATGTGCAGGTGTTTAACTGCCGGATACAGGCTGTAAAAAGTTTCCATCGGATAGCTATCTGTAGGTGAACAAAGGCGACAGTGTACCCTATCGCAGTGCTCAGCACCAAGGCCAAGCCGCTATCGAAAAGGCGGAATTATGACAGGAAATGGGGACGATATCGGCAGTTTTCAAGCCCGGGAGATAACCCCGGGCACAGACACTCAACCGGGCCAAAAACCCAGGGTGCATCTATCATTGGAGCCAAAGTCGCGCACTGTGGCCACCTGCTGATAACCTAGCTCGGCAAGTTTTTCCCTGAGGTTCACGGCCTGAGCATAACCATGCTCCAGCAGCAGATAACCGCCCGGCAGCAGGTGCTCCCTGGCATGGGCTGCGATATGGAACAGGTCGGCAAAGCCCTGATCGGCGGCGGTCAAGGCGCTGCGGGGTTCGAAGCGCACATCGCCCATCTCAAGATGCTCGTCATCCTCCTCGATATAGGGAGGGTTGGAAACAATCAGCTGGAACTTACGCCCCTGAACCGCCGAAAACCAGTCGCTCTGGAGGATCTCCACCTGCGGCAGTTTCAAATTATCCCGGTTGGCACAGGCCAGCTCCACCGCGGCCTCGACCTTATCAACAGCAGTCACCTGCCAGCCTTGTCGCTCATGGGCCAGTGCCAGCGCGATAGCGCCGGTACCTGTGCCGAGATCCAGCACGGCGATATCATCTGAAAGCGGCAGGTTGAGCGCGGTTTCCACCAGAATTTCGGTGTCCGGGCGCGGAATAAGAGTGGATTCGTTGACAATAAAAGGCAGTGACCAGAACTCGCGCTCACCCACAATATGGGCCACGGGCACGCCTTGGCTGCGACGCAGCACCATCTGGGTGAACTGCTTGTGCTGCTCGGCCGACAAACTTCTTTCGGGCCAGGTATAGATAAAACTGCGGCTCTTGCCCAAGCAATGCAGCAACAGGGCTTCGGCATCTGCATGGGCAGACTCGGACGATGCGGCCAGCATAGAAGAGGCCCATTGCAGGGCCTCGGCAATATTGAGTTTAGTCACAGACAGTCCTTTTATTCGTCGGACAGAGCCGCCAGCATGTCGGCCTGATGCTCTTGCATCAAGGGCTCAAGCAGCTGCTCCAGGTCTCCTTCTATCACCTCGTTGAGACGATACAGTGTCAGGTTGATCCTGTGGTCGCTCACCCTTCCCTGAGGGAAATTATAGGTGCGGATCCGCTCGGAGCGGTCACCGCTGCCCACCAGAGAGCGACGGGTAGATTCTTCGGCGCTGCGGCGCTTTTCGTCTTCGGCCGCCTGCAAACGGGCCGCCAGCACGCTCAAGGCTTGAGCCTTGTTCTTGTGCTGAGAGCGCTGATCCTGGCATTCAACCACCAAGCCTGTGGGCAAGTGGGTAATACGAATCGCCGAGTCGGTTTTGTTAACGTGCTGACCACCGGCACCGGAAGAACGGAAGGTGTCGATACGCAGCTCGGCCGGGTTGATTTCCACCGCCTGGGCCTCGGGCACTTCGTGCATAACGGCCACGGTACAGGCCGAGGTGTGCACCCGCCCCTGGGATTCGGTTTCCGGCACCCTTTGTACCCTGTGACCACCGGACTCAAACTTGAGTTTGCCGTAGACACCGTCACCACTGACCTTGGCAATCACCTCTTTGAAACCGCCATGCTCGCCCTCGCTGGCGCTCATGACTTCGACCTGCCAGCGCTGGCTCTCGGCATAACGGCTATACATACGGAAAAGATCACCGGCAAAGATAGCGGCTTCATCACCACCGGCACCGGCACGGATTTCCAGAAAGGCGTTGCTGGCATCATTGGGATCTTTGGGTAACAGCAGAATTTGCAACTCGCCTTCCAGCTGCTCCAGCTGAGCGCGGGCCGCCTTGATCTCTTCCTGAGCCATCTCTTTCAGCTCAGGATCTTCCTCGGCCAGCATCTCCTGTGCGGTTTGCAGATCCGCCTGCGCCTGCTGGTAGGCCTTAAAGCCTTTGACCACATCTTCAAGCTGAGCATATTCCCGTGACAGGGCTCTGAACCTGTCCTGATCCGCTATGACATCTGCGTCACTGAGCAGGGCCAATACTTCTTCATTACGCTCAAGCAAGCCTTCCAGCTTGCGGATAACGGATTCCTTCATTTAGCTCGCTAACCTTAGTGTTTATCCAAGCCGAGCGCGGTTCTCAATTGACCCAAAGCATTGAGATCACCCTGACGACTGGCTGCAGTCAGGGCCTGGGTCGGAGCATGGATCAGTCTGTTGGTCAGACGGTTGGCCAGTTCCAGCAGCACCTGCTCTGTGTCTGCTCCCTGCGCCAACTTGTTCATTGCCCGTTCAACCAGCTCATCTTTAATCGCCATGCTCTGGGTACGATATTCGCGAATGCTGTCGACCGATTCCAGTGAGCGAACCCACTCCATAAACTGGTGTGAATGCTCTTCGGCAATGACTTCCGCTTGCTCGGCGGCCTCTCTACGGGAGGCCATATTCTGTTCGATTATGCTTTGCAGATCATCGACCGTGTACAAGAAAGCATCGTCCAAATCACCGACTTCTGCCTCAATATCACGGGGAACCGCTATATCAACCAATAACATAGGTTGATGGCGGCGCTGCTTAAGCGCTTTTTCTACCATGCCCTTGCCCAGGATGGGCAGCGGACTGGCGGTAGAGGATATCACGATATCGGCCTTGGGGAGAAAATCTGGTATCTGCTCCAGGGTAATCGCCTGGGCATTGAACTCTTCGCACATGGCTTCGGCGCGGGAAATGGTGCGGTTGGCCACCACCATGCTGGTGACGCCGTTCTCCTTCAGGTGGCGGGCAACCAGTTCTATGGTTTCACCGGCGCCAATGAGCAGCACCTTGGTCGCAGCCAGAGAAGAGAAGATGTGTTTGGCCATGCTGACGGCGGCAAAGGCAACCGAAACCGCCGCAGTGCCGATTTCCGTTTCGGTGCGCACCTTCTTGGCCACGGCAAAAGTATTTTGAAACAGACGATCCAGTGTCAGTGCCACTGTGCCGGATTCCTTGGCCTTGGCAAACGCCTGTTTGACCTGACCGAGGATCTGCGGTTCGCCCAGCACCAGAGAGTCGAGCCCGGATGCAACCCGCATCAGGTGTTGCACCGCGGGTTGACCACAGTGTTGGTACAGGCAAGGGGCCACCTCTTCATGGCTCAGGCCATGATAGTCTTCCAACCAACGCACTACCTGCTCGGCATTTTCCGTGTTGCAGTAAAGCTCGGTGCGGTTACAGGTGGAAACGATGACGGCTTCCCCGCTCTGAGTCTCCTTGGCCAGGCTGCGCATGGCTTCATGGATCTTGTCCGGGGCAAAGGCAACTTTCTCACGCAGGTCAACAGTGGCGGTTTTATGGTTTATACCAATTGCTACAAGGCTCATCTGAACTCGTTCTGGACTCTTGGCGTCGCTGTAGGATGCGGCCATTCTACTGAATTGGCCACCTTAAAAACAGAATACGCTTAACAAAACCGAATAAAGGTCTAACTTCTCAACCAATTTATCAATTAAGCTGAACAGGCGCTGGCAAAAGCCATAAGGGCGACACCACAGGGGTCGGCGCTTATTGGTATTCTGCCAAAGCCCTCGTATCATAGGCGGCCAACACAGTGAACAACAGATGATTATTTTGAAGTACTTCACAAAAACCTGTTTTACACCTCTGTCGACCCTGCGCCTGCTGTTGCCCCTGCTGCTCCTTGGCCTGCTCAGCGCCTGTAGCAGCCTGCCCGATGCCCGCTGGCAGGCGACTCAAGTCAAGCACGCAGAGCAAGCCAAGGCCTGGGAGCTGAAAGGCAAGCTGGCGGTAAAAACTCCCGAGGAAAAATTCAGCACCAATCTTTATTGGCTGCACACCCCAACGACAGAAGAGCTGAGACTCACCACCATGTTGGGCACCAGTGTAATGCTGCTGAAAAGCGGCCCGGACGGCGCCTTACTGGAGTTGGATGGTGAAGTCTACCGCGACCGAGACCCGCAGCGTTTACTCGATGGCCTCAGCAGTTGGAGCATACCCCTTAACGCCCTGCCCCGCTGGGTGCTTGGCCTCAGCGCCGCTGACACTGAACTCCTGCTCACAAACAATGACGGCAATCCCCAGAGCCTGGAAGATGGCAGCGTCAGCCCTCCGTGGCAGGTGAAGTATCTCAGCTGGCAGCAACAAAGCGGTGCCGATATTCCGCGCCTTCTTAAACTCAATCGCGGCGCGCTCGAACTCAAGATCCAGTTGACCGAGTGGCAGGCACTCGAAGCCCAGAGCACAATCACCACCAAGGAAAGCCAGCAGCCATGAGTTCTCTAGACCAAACATCCAAACCCAATAGTCTTTCGCTTGGTTGGCCGGCCCCGGCCAAGCTTAATCTGTTTTTGCATATCAATGGTCGCCGGGAAGATGGCTACCATGAACTGCAGACCCTGTTTCAGTTTCTCGACCATGGCGATCTGTTGGACTTTAAAGTTACCGCCAATGGCGAGCTCAAACTGCACTCCAATCTCGGCGCTGCTGTCCCGGATAGCGATAACTTAATTCTCAAGGCCGCAAAATCATTGCAGCAAGCCAGTGGTTGTAAACTGGGAGCCGAGATCTGGCTCGACAAGAAACTGCCCATGGGCGGCGGTCTGGGGGGCGGCTCGTCGGACGCGGCCACCACTCTGGTGGCCCTCAACGCCCTGTGGCAAACCGGCGTGAGTGAAACTGAACTTGAGCAAATTGGTTTAAAACTCGGCGCTGATGTTCCTGTTTTCATTAACGGTTTGGCGGCCTTTGCCGAAGGGGTCGGCGAAAAACTTCAGCCGGTGGAACCGGCCGAACCTTGGTATCTGGTGCTGGTTCCCGAGGCCCATGTCTCCACTGAAAAAGTGTTCCATGATCCTGATTTGCCAAGAGATACTCCTAAGCTTTCTCTGGAGCAACTGCTGAGCGCCCCTTGGCAAAACGACTGTCAGGCACTGGTATGTCGCCATTACCCTCAAGTTGCCAAGGCCTTGGGCTGGCTGCTAGAATATGCGCCGTCCAGAATGACCGGAACCGGTGCCTGCGTGTTCGGGGAGTTCGAAAAACAGCAACAAGCTCTCGATTGTCTGGCACAGCTGCCACCATCTTTCAAAGGCTTTGTTGCCAAAGGGATAAATAGATCGCCGCTTCAGAGTCGACTGGCTCGCCTCTGAACAGTTTCTTCCGGGATGAAGCGGTCCGCCGTTTTTTGTCCCAGCCACTAAAATAAAGCAAACGCCTGAGGTTCTTACAGTGCCCGACATCAAGCTCTTTGCTGGGAACGCTACCCCCAGTCTCGCCAAAAAGATAGCCGACCGTCTTTTTTGTAAACTCGGAGACGCAGAGGTAGGCCGTTTCAGCGATGGTGAAATCAGTGTCCAGATAAACGAAAATGTACGTGGTGCTGATGTGTTTATCATTCAGTCCACCTGCGCACCAACCAACGACAACCTGATGGAGTTGATCGTAATGGTTGATGCCCTGCGCCGCGCTTCAGCCGGCCGTATCACAGCCGTTATCCCTTACTTTGGTTATGCCCGTCAGGACCGCCGTGTCCGCAGCGCCCGTGTACCCATTACCGCCAAAGTGGTTGCCGATTTCCTCTCCAGCGTGGGTGTCGACAGAGTACTGACCTGCGACCTGCACGCCGAGCAGATCCAGGGCTTCTTCGATGTACCGGTAGACAACGTCTTCGGTAGCCCAGTGCTGCTGGAAGATATGCTGGCCAAGAAACTGGATAACCCTGTTGTTGTTTCCCCCGATATCGGTGGTGTTGTTCGCGCCCGCGCCGTAGCCAAACTGCTCGACGACTCAGATCTGGCGATCATCGACAAGCGTCGCCCACAGGCCAACGTGGCTCAGGTAATGCAC
This sequence comes from Shewanella sp. K8, assembly GCF_028823715.1. Lineage (NCBI taxonomy): Bacteria > Pseudomonadati > Pseudomonadota > Gammaproteobacteria > Alteromonadales > Shewanellaceae > Shewanella > Shewanella sp. K8. Next base: position 38,798 of record NZ_JAPEHY010000030.1, on the reverse strand, counting down.
ATCATAGGTGACGTTCAAGGCCGTGACTGCATCATAGTTGATGACATGATCGACACAGGTGGCACTCTGTGTAAGGCTGCTGAAGCCCTGAAAGAACACGGCGCCAACCGCGTCTTTGCTTATGCAACCCACCCGGTATTCTCCGGCAACGCGGCCAGCAACATAGTAAATTCAGTGATTGACGAAGTCATAGTCACTGACACTGTGCCTTTGAGCCCAGAAATGCTCAAGACAGGCAAAGTGAGCCAACTGACCATGTCAGCGGTACTGGCCGAGGCTATCCGCCGCGTCAGCAATGAAGAATCTATCTCTGCCATGTTCCAGCACTAAGCTGACATGCAGAGTTAACAAGAAACGCACCTTAAGGTGCGTTTTTTTATGCTTGATATTTGGGTTGCCATAACGTGACCCATCAGCTACGGTGCGGATAGGCAGGAAGCCTGAATGCCGTGAAGAGCAAGATGTTCGAGAACGGCCCTTTCGCACAGGCGATACGGTGACATGGCGAGAGTTGCATAGCAACACCACGAATTTAGGCCACTGGCACAGTGGCTAGCATTGCTTTAAGCCTTAAATCCCTCGTCAATACTTGCCGGGCTTTTGACCACATGTGTAACCCATCACCTGCGGTGCGCCTTTCGCACAGGCGATCCTGTGACTCGCTGTAAACCCATCCCTGGGCGCTCGACGAAAACGTCCCTATTTTCGACGGTCACAGTTCCGCCTGTGCCTGGAAAATAGGCGTATGTCTTTGGGTATATAAGCAACTTCAAGCAACACTATTCTTGAAGAATTACACCAATTCCCGCTCGAAGCGGCCGCAGGGCGTTGATGACAATCGCGTAGCGAGGCATGGCCGTTCACGGGCTTCCTGCCCTTCACGGCATTGGGACTCCTGTCCGGCAGATGCTGACGCAGCTCAGTCAAATCAGGGGCGAGTGTCGCCTAGCGACGAGCTAACGAGCGCGAAACAGGATGTTGAGCTGGGTAGGTCGTCATCACCACACAGAAAGGCACGCCGCACCACTCGGCTACAACAATGATAGTAAGGTGTATCTTCAAGGCTGATTTGAGTTCGGTGAGGGTGCGGCATAATAACCTCCTTGTTAAATGCCTAAACAAAGCATAGTCGGGGTTTACTTCCGTGCCATTAATACTGGGTGTCCATTTTTTACTCTGTGCAAGTGTCGGCCTCCAAAATAAGGACACTCATAATTCTTGCTCAGCTAATGCTGGGCGCCCATTGTTATCACCTTGTTATATATCAATTTATGTTTTTGATCTTATTAGGGAAAAACCGTCATCTACATGGATTCGAAAGTTATTATCGAAGCCACTTTTAATTGTAACGTCAGTTAGCGTACTACATAATTGCTCTTTAGGGCATAGTGAGTGGACAAGCTCAAAAACATATCCACCTTGTGCGAGGTAAATTGTGATTTCCTCGCTCATATTCAACCACACCACATAGTTTCCATCTATTTTAAGAAAAACAGTAGCTAGAGAACCACGTAAACCTACATCCCTAGTGATTTTTACTGGAATAGTCCGAGTTTCATCCGGCTTATATAGGTTTTGGTCGTATAATCTATCTTTAGGTGCGAGCTTTATATCCTCTGCTTTTGGAGGTTGAGTAGCACAACCTGAAAGCATTGCTGAAAGAATAATAAATGGTAATAGTGCTTTTTTCACAAAATATCCTTTTTCTATTTTATTTAATGTAACTGCCAGATGATAAAGGCATATAGACATAATGATTCCCTGTGCAGATGTCGGCCTCCGTGTTTTCTCGTGGATTAGTTAAACCAGAGCCACACTGTTTGTTGATCCAATAGGCAAACAATCACAAGAGGCCGACATGTCTAAAGCTAACACACTTTTTATCGGGTTGGACGTACACAAGGAGACCACTGACGTGGCCTGGGTTTCTGATAAGTCTGCTGAGACTGTGCATTACCATGGCACAATCCCAACCAACCTGCGTTTATTTGATAAACTCATTAAAAATCAGCAAGGCTCATGTGGCGAACACAAGTAATGCGAATAACCAAACTCGCGCGGTTCTATTCAAAAGAGTGCAAGGTCAACCGCCGACACTTACTCGCCAAAGTCCGACTGTCAGAGTGTCCTTACCGAAGATTTTTTGGGTCTCCGGTAAGGACACTTTTACCTATTTGACAAAGGGAATAATATCAACGCCCCAAGCAGCGGCGCGCGTTAGCGCGTCCAGCCCGCAGGGCGATGCTGCCTTTGTTTGTTATGTTTTTGAACATGCCAAGTCCTGCGCAACCGCCAACCTAACTTGATTCATTCTACTTAGCCTAAGCAGATAAGACTTTAGCTCGTGTCTCTGTGCTATTGTGCTCTTAGAGCCGTCGTACTTATCGATTTCTACGTCAACTACGTAAGTCCCACCTACCAACACTGTGTATAGGTCTTCGAGCTGCTCAGGGACGTAATGCAGAACATAAGAATTTATGTAGTCATGACCTTCAGACTCTAGTGCCATTCTTAACTTGGAATCACGGGCTTGAAGCGCCTCGTTGGATCGGATCAACTCTTCACGGAAGTCACTTTCCATTTTACTTCCAATAAGCTTCATTTACTCGATCCCTGTCGAAACATAACGCCCCGCGCATGCGCGCGAGCTTGTGAGCGTCGCAGGGGCCGCAGGCCCCGAATGACGCGGTTTGTTAGCTTTGTTTATTTTGTGGTAATTAATGTTGATGTTGGCCACAAGTAAACACCGTTATTTATGTAATATGACTTTAAAACGGTCATTTTACGCATTTTGAAAATAGCCGGTACGCCGCCAAATCGTTTCTCGAAAACTGCAACGGCTTTGAGTCTGCGCACACGCCAAACATAAAACTCAGAGCTGCCTTGCTTTAACTTTGCAGCTTCTTTGGTAGCAAACCTGTGAATCAAAGTTCTAAGTTGCCTCTGTGGTAAATTTTGCCACACAAACACACGAAGCAATGGGCTGCCTTTTTCCAATTTCCATATGCGATGCAGGTCGAATTACTCCGTAAAGCTAACAGCTGTATAGTGCGCATGCGCGTTTTAGTCCTCGGAGGAGTGTAAACGCGTATCGCTATCTGTTTGTATTAGCTGGATATAATACAATTTAGTCCAAATATCCCTTGCAGCCCAACGCGCATGCGCGGTTTCTAAACCTATTATCTACCAGCTGTATTTTTAACATTATGAATTTAATGTTATTTTCTAAAATGTTACAGAAATAACGCGCAAATTTCCGACATGTTGTCCAGAACGTCAATAATACTGTATAAAAATCAGTTATGAGGTGCTTGTCATGAGCACTTCAAGCCGCACAACCAAGGGCCCTACAACCAGGCCCTACAAAAAGCGTTAAGTAAAGCCATGGCTACCGCACGGGTCCAAACTCTGTTCGTCCCTGCATTCCGCTGAAAAAGGAAAAATGCTACTACCTCCAACCTTAAGCTTAAGGAAGTGCTAAAGCTAAGCGATTGAACTGGTTATACAATAGCCAGTACTGAATTTGAAAACAATTAGCCAAAGGTCAAGTTTTGACAAAGGCAACAAAACCCTGATTTGGTTTGTTTTTACAACAGAATTGACTGGGTTGGAACCCAAAACGACACGACTTTAAGCCGCTGGCACAGCGGCTATCATAGCTTCCAGCTAAAAGTTCCTAAGTTAGTACTGGCCGAGCTTCCGGCCACGGTGTAGTCCATCACCTGCGGTGCGCTTTTCGCACAGGCGATCCTGTGACACGGCGTGAATACGTCCATGTAGCCTCGACGAAAACGTCCCTGTTTTCGACGGTCACAGTCCCGCCTGTGCCTGGAAAATAGGTGTATGTCTGCAAACTCTTCAGATGTTTCAAGCTACTCGGTACTAACAGAATTGCACCAATTCCCCCTTCGGAGCCGCCGCTGGCGTTGTTGTAAATTGGCGTAGCCGAGACAGGGATGTCGAGGCTCGAAGGTCGAGCAAGGAGGCGAGTCCTGAGTGTAGCCAATTTGCTTCATAAGCCAGCGGGGATTTCGGCTACGTCGGGGTGTCCTTGGGGATGCAAGGGGCTTTGCCCCTTGCCCGGTGTGATTTGGCGAGAGTTGCGTAGCAACGTGCTTTCGAGCGAGAGCCAGGGATGGCGAGCTGGCCCTTATGCATGGAGGCATTTACACCACGACTTTACGCCGCTGGCACAGCGGCTATTTATGGCTTGAAGCCAAAACTTACCAATGAACTTGCTCCTAGCGGCTAGCTATAACCCATCACCTGCGGTGCGCCTTTCGCACAGGCGATCCTGTGACACGCTGCGAGTACGTCCCTGTAAGCTCTGCCTCGCCATCCCTGGCTCGGAAGGTCACAGTTCCACCTGTGCCTGGAAAATGGGCATATGTCTGCAGCCTAAAACGACTCTGTGTGGGAAGAATTGCACCAATTCCCCCTTCGGAGCCGCCGCTGGCATTGTTGCAAATTGGCGTAGCCGAGACAGGGATGTCGAGGCTCGAAGGTCGAGCAAGGATGCGAGTCCTGAGTGTAGCCAATTTGCTTCATAAGCCAGCGGGGATTTCGGCTACGTCAGGGGTGTCTTTGGGGATGCAAGGGGCTTTGCCCCTTGCCCGGTGTGATTTGGCGAGAGTTGCGTAGCAACGTGCTTTCGAGCGAGAGCCAGGGATGGCGAGCTGGCCCTTATGCATGGAGGCATTAACACCACGACTTTACGCCGCTGGCACAGCGGCTATTTATGGCTTGAAGCCAAAACTTACCAATGAACTTGGTCCTAGCAACTAAAACCCAAAGAATAACAAGCTTCAAATAATGAATAAAAATTCATTTATTTTCTCTCTTCCTCTGGGTAGACTGAGCGCCCTCTTATCCAGAACATCATAATAAACATGCAATTAAGTCGTAGGCATTTTATTCAGGCCGGTTTAGCCGGTACCGCACTGGGGCTCAGTGGCTGCAGTAATTTCTCTTTATCTTCTCAGGAGCAGGCCCAGGCTACTGCCTCCAAGGGTCCCCTGGCGCTGAACTTCAATGAAAACCCGCTGGGGATGCCAAACAGTGCCAGAGAAGCCATTATGCAACATATGGGTGAGGCACACCTGTATCCCGACAGTGCCCGTCAGGCTTTGCTCAAGCGCCTGGCAAGCTACCACGGTGTCAGCCAAGAGCAGCTCATCTACGGCAATGGCTCTTCCGAAGTACTCAAGTTCGCCATAGATGCCATGGCCAGCGCTCACTGCCAGTTGGTGATGCCCAAGCCCACCTTTGACATAGTGGCCGACTATGCCAAGGCTCGGGGACTCAAGGTAACTGAAGTGCCGCTCACCGCCGAGCTGCAAACCGATATCGCCGCCATGCAGGCCGCCGTGGCCGCACACCCTGGCCCTTCCATTGTCTATCTGTGTAACCCCAACAACCCAACCGGCCTCTTGCTGTCCAAGGCGCCGGTTGCACAGTGGCTGGCCAAGGCCAGTCCCGAGCTGCAGTTTATTATTGATGAGGCCTACGGCGAGTATGCCGGTAGCGATTTCCAATCCGCGCTGCCGTTCATCCAAAATGGCCAGAAACACACAGTGCTGACCAAGACGTTCTCCAAAGCATGGGGAATGGCGGGACTAAGGGCCGGTTATGCCATTGCCGCTCCGGAAATGATAGCCGCCATGCAGGCCCAGGCGAGTTTTGACAACGCCAACCTGTTTGCCCTCTATGGGGCGGCAGCAGTGTTGGATGACAGCGCCTGGCTGGCGCAGACCCGCAGCAACAATTTAGAGGCCGGTGCCATTATCATTGCCACGCTCAAACAGTTGGGGCTCGACTATCTGCCGCTCAACGCCAGTTTTATTTTCCACCGCATCAAAGGCAATAATGAAGACTATCGCAAGCGGATGCAGCAGGCCGGCATTCTGGTGGGCCGCACCTTCCCTGGGCTTGAAGGCTGGAATCGCTTGACCTTGGGCACGCCAATGCAGATGCAACAAGTCGCCAAAGAGATGCAACGTCTGCGTTTGGAAGGTTTGCTCTAATTCCTCTTTCAAGCGCTCTTTCAAGTGCCTTGGCTTTTCGCTAGACTCGGACTTTCACAGCCTTTTTCAGAAGGATTCTGATATGCAAGTCCAATCCATTCTGGGGGCGTTATTCGCCCTCGGTTTCTCCCTGTCGTTGCAAGCCGCCCCCGGCGAGCTGGTCATCAACAAAAATGCCAAACCCAAATCCTCAAACAGCTATATCGAAGCCGTTCATAAAGAGATCCCGGTAGCGGGAGCCAGTGAGGCCCAGGTTCGTTATGCCATTCTCGAAGGTATGCTCAGCACCAAGGGCTTTGCCTGGGTATACGAGGGCGAAGGTGAGGGCTATATCCTGGCCCGTTTCGACTATCGTGGCGACACTAATGTGATGCGCATTGAATACGACGCCAACTATATTCAGCTTAAATACCACGCCGCCCTGGGGGATTTTGTCTGCAAGAAGCTGATTGATGATATCTGCTACAAGAATGGCCGCGGCTATTACAACTACATCAAGAATCTGCGTCTCTCCATCGCCCAGGAGCTGAAAAAATCATGAAACGAATACTACTGCCGCTGCTGCTGAATCTGTTATGGCTGAACCCGGCTTCCGCCGAGACTGAATATCAATTGCAACGCTGGCAAAACCCAGTACCCACAGGTGGCTATGTGCAGGATATCCCCGCGATGTTGCAGCGGGCCGTTACCCGGGATAGCTGGGAACTGGAAACTGCCACAGATGGCACCTGGCTCGCCCGGCTCAATAACTACAAGGGATACACGGTCGAAGTAGAAGTAGCACGGCAGGCACAGGAACTGCAGCTTAGCCTGCTCTCCAGCCGCTGCGATTGCAAAATGGACCAAGCCAAAATCGACAGTTGGTTAATTCGCCTCAGGCGCAATATCGCTCTCGAAGTCACCAAGGCCGCCAGAGATGAGAGTCTGCGACAGAAGCTGAAAGTCGAGTAGAAGCTTGATAGCTCAAGGCAGGTATGACTCTGGATCGGTGAAATCTTGGCACTAGTTTACAGGCATACACAAGTTTACAGGCATACATGGATTTCCAGGCACAGGCGGAACTGTAGCCATCCTTGGTTGGTGCTCGAAAGAACGCTGCTACGCAACTCTCGCCATGTCGCAGGAACGCCAGTGCGAAATAGCCGGGATCCTGGCCGATGCGCCAATAGCAGACAAGTTCAAACGATGAAAAACAGATACAAAAAAGCCCGTCTATGACGGGCTCTTTCGTTGAATATGGCTGGGGTACCAGGATTCGAACCTGGGAATGCCGGGATCAAAACCCGGTGCCCTCGAACCTGGGAATGCCGGGATCAAAACCCGGTGCCTTACCGCTTGGCGATACCCCATCAGGGTCGGTGTTTACCGATACGAATCTTAAGACTCGTGAAGACCAAGTTTGCTGCTAAAGAAACATGGTAGCTATGGCGGGACTTGAACCTGCGACCCCAGCATTATGAGTGCTGTGCTCTAACCAGCTGAGCTACATAGCCACTGTATTTTTCTCTTTAGCGTTTATGGCTGGGGTACCAGGATTCGAACCTGGGAATGCCGGGATCAAAACCCGGTGCCTTACCGCTTGGCGATACCCCACCAATAATCAAAGTTAGTTCAATAAGAGACAAATATGGTACGGGAGGAGAGACTTGAACTCTCACACCTTGCGGCACCAGAACCTAAATCTGGCGTGTCTACCAATTTCACCACTCCCGCAGTGTCTCTTGTTTTTGACATCCCAAGAAGGATGGTAGCTATGGCGGGACTTGAACCTGCGACCCCAGCATTATGAGTGCTGTGCTCTAACCAGCTGAGCTACATAGCCACGATAACTTTGTTGTTCCCCGTGCCGAGGAACGGGGCGTATTATGCTTATTCAGGTTATTCAGGTCAACAGCTTTTTTAGGCTAAATCCCGCCGCCCCAGCTGTTTGCCTATAAACCCATCAAACTGGGCAACAGATACGCAAATCCGTGTTCTATCGCCCATTTAGAGTCGCTTTACACGTTAAACAGGAAGTGCATCACGTCGCCGTCTTTGACGATATAGGTTTTCCCTTCCACCCGCAGCTTACCCGCTTCCTTACAACCGGCTTCGCCCTTGAACTGAACAAAGTCATCATAGGCCATAACCTGAGCCCGAATAAAGCCGCGCTCAAAGTCGGTGTGAATTTTACCGGCCGCCTGCGGTGCGGTAGAACCGACAGTCACAGTCCAGGCACGAACTTCTTTCACCCCGGCAGTAAAGTAGGTTTGCAGTGTCAGCAATTCGTAACCGGCGCGGATCACCCGATCAAGCCCTGGCTCTTCCAGGCCCAGCTCTTCAAGGAACTCGCTGCGCTCTTCCTCATCCATTTCCGCCAGATCTGACTCGATAGCGGCGCACACAGGCACCACAACGGCATTTTCTTTTTCGGCAATGGTACGCACTGTATCCAAATGCGGGTTATTGTCGAAACCATCTTCAGAAACGTTGGCAATATACATGGTTGGCTTGAGCGTCAGCAGGTTCAGGTAAGCCACGGCTTCCAGCTCCTCTTTGCTCAAATCCAGGGTACGCAGCATATGGCCTTCGTCCAGTACCGGCTTGAGTTTTTCCAGTACTTCGACTTCAAATTTGGCATCTTTATCACCACCCTTGGCGCGCTTTTGCTGACGCACTATGGCACGCTCAACACTGTCGAGATCCGCCAGTGCCAGTTCGGTATTGATCACTTCAATATCACCGGCCGGGTCAACCTTGTTGGCCACGTGAACAATATTGTCGTTCTCGAAGCAACGTACCACATGGCCGATAGCATCGGTTTCACGGATGTTGGCCAGGAACTTGTTACCCAGCCCTTCGCCCTTGGATGCCCCGGCAACCAGACCGGCAATGTCCACAAACTCCATGGTGGTTGGCAGTACCCGCTCAGGCTTAACGATTTCAGCCAGGGCGTCCAGACGAGCATCCGGCACTGGCACCACACCTGTGTTGGGTTCTATGGTACAGAAGGGAAAGTTTGCCGCTTCGATGCCAGCCTTGGTTAACGCATTGAACAGAGTTGACTTACCGACGTTTGGCAGACCAACGATGCCGCATTTAAAACCCATGATGTTTACCTTTCTCTCTAATTTGAGTCCGGCGCACTCGGCCCCGGACAGGATAATGAAACAGGCGTCAGACGCCTGGATAATCTTAGACCGCTTTAAAGGAGTGCAGCCTGTGCATCGCCTTGGTCATATCCTCGGCAAAGAGGATATCCGTGGCGCGCACCGCTTCATCTACCGCGGCATCTATCAGCGACTGCTCAGTACTCGGCGCCTTGCCAAGCACATAGCCGCTGACTTTGTTCTTGTCCCCGGGGTGACCTATGCCAATCCGCAGACGATAAAAATTCTTGTTGTTGCCCAGCTTGGCAATAATGTCCTTAAGGCCGTTATGGCCGCCATGACCACCGCCAAGCTTGAACTTGGCCACCCCCGGAGGCATGTCCAGCTCATCGTGGGCCACCAAAATCTCCTCCGGTTGAATACGGAAGAAGTTCGCCAATGCCGCCACCGACTTGCCACTCAGGTTCATATAAGTGGAAGGGATCAGCAGGCGCACATCGCGCCCCTTGAGCGTAACTCTGGCAGTCAGGCCAAAATACTTGCTGTCGGCACCGAGCTGGGCACCGCAACCTCTGGCCAGCTCCTGCACATACCAGGCGCCGGCGTTATGGCGGGTCTGGGCATACTCGGCGCCGGGATTGGCCAGCCCGACGATAAGTTTAATCTCTGTCATCAGTCTCTATCAGTCTGTTTATTCAACGAGAAGTTCTGCGAAGGCCGGACAAGGCCAGGCACATATTCACCGCTCTTGAAGCTTGGCCGTTACAGGCCAAAACACTGCGTGAAAGCCAATGAAAAATGCCGCATTCTTGTAAAAACGCGGCATTTTAGCACTCTCTTGCGACAATCAACAAATCGACCGGGGTTATCTCAGCCCCAGCGCATACTTGAGCACTTGCTGCTTGACCGGGGTATTGATATCCGCCAGCTTGAGTCCGGCGTTACGCAACAGTTTAAGTGGCAGCAGATCGTTACTGAAACCGGCATAGAAGAGATCCATGCCTGTCATCATCAACTGATTGTCAAACCAACGCTGCTTTTGGAACCCTTCAAGCACTGTGGCCTTTGACCAGTCTTCGCCCTTCTCCAGCGCCTGGGTGATTGTCGCTATCAAGGCTTCGACGTCTTTAAAGCCCAGGTTAACCCCCTGCCCCGCCAGCGGGTTAATGGTGTGAGCCGCATCCCCCAGGATCACCAGATTGTCGCGGTAGTATTGCTGCGCATGGCGCCGGGTCAGCGGGAAACTGCCCTTGGCCAACACTTCGAAGTGGGGATCCAGCCTATCGGGGAAGTGGTTGATGATCGCCTGCTTCAGTTGGCTGTCGCTTAGCTGCATCAAACTGCGAATTTGTTTGGCATCGTCATACCAAACCAAGGAAGCATTTTTGCCCGGCAATGGCAGCAAGGAGCGCGGCCCTTGCGGAGTAAACTGTTGCCAGGTCACATCCTGCTCATCACACTCGGTGGCGATATTGATCAGCATGCAGGACTGGGAATAATCCCAACCACTGATGCCAATTCCGGCCCATTGACGCACTCTGGAGTTGGCACCATCGGCGCCCACCAGCAAGCGGGCATCGAACACCCGACCATCGTCCAGACTCACCTCTATACCCACACTGGAGCGCACCATGCGCCCGACCCGGGCCGGGCAGCAGAGGGTCAGATTGGGGTAGTTGTCGAATACCTGCCACAGTGCCAGCTGCACCAAACGGTTTTCCACTATGTGGCCGAGACGTTCGGCCTTGATCTGACTGGCATGGAAACGGGTAATGCAGCCTTCCATTTCCCAGGTTTCCAGGCCACGATAAGCCACATGGCGCATTCCGAGCAGAGTATCGAATGCTCCCAGGCGCTCGAGTAGCGCCTCCGATGCCACACTGATGGCCGAGACCCTGACATCCAGAGGTTGCGAGGCATCGAAGGCCTCGGGTTCAAAGGCCTCCACCAGCGCCACTTCCAGCCCGAGTTTGGCCAACCCCAGCGCCGTCGCCGCGCCCACCATACCGCCACCTATGATGACGATATCCTTGGTCTCATGTTGTTCTGTCACTATGCCTTTCCTGCTGTCTCTCTTCTCTGCCGCCTCGGCCACAGAGTTGTGTTCAATGGTAACTGTTTTGGCTTCAATCATGAGCAAATGTTGCTGCCGGCCCTCCTGAAACACCTGCTTACAAGCCGACACACGAGCCTTGGCAACCTTAGGCTAGCCTCTGAGTGTCCAAGCAGTATCTGTCATGGCAAACACCGCATATGCGGTTATCGACATCAACAAGTGAGGATACCATGCGCAAACTTACCAGCAGCCTGATAGCCGCAGCCCTTGTCGTCCCGGCTGCCTTTACTTCTGGTCATGTTCTGGCCGCCACCACGGCAGACCAGATGGAAGTGATAACTGTAACCTATCGCTCGTCGCTGAATTATGCCCTATATCAACAAATCACGGAAACCATGGCCGGCTTTCATTTGGATGTGTTGGAGGACATCTATGCCCAGGCCCGTGGCAGCAACCTGGAGATGGCCGAGCAGTTCTACCAGCAGCAAAATATTCAGGTGGCCGCCAACCGTTTACCCGCACAGGTCGAAAGGGTATTGCAGCAACCAGAGTAATTCTCAGCCCTGGCGTTCAAAAGCTGGTCAGCGGACTTAACAGCAGGTAAAATGGCGCGCTATTTTTTAAGTGGTTCCGAAGAGCGACGCAAAACTGATGAGTAAAAAACTCCATATTAAAACCTGGGGCTGTCAGATGAATGAGTACGACTCATCCAAGATGGCCGATCTGTTAAACGAATTTCAGGGCTACACCCTGACTGAAGAGGCTGATGAGGCAGATATTCTGCTGCTCAATACCTGTTCTATTCGTGAAAAAGCGCAGGAAAAGGTATTCCATCAGCTGGGCCGCTGGAAAACACTCAAAGACAAGAATCCTGAGCTGATCATTGGCGTGGGTGGTTGTGTGGCTTCGCAGGAAGGCAAGGCGATAAAAGAACGCGCCCAGTGCGTGGATATTATCTTCGGCCCCCAAACCCTGCACCGTCTGCCAGAGATGATCAACCAGGTTCGCAGCGGCGACCAGGCGGTGATTGACGTCAGCTTCCCGGAAATCGAGAAGTTCGACCGTCTGCCCGAGCCCCGCGCCGAAGGCCCCACCGCCTTTGTCTCCATCATGGAAGGTTGCAGCAAGTACTGCTCTTTCTGCGTGGTGCCCTATACCCGCGGCGAGGAAGTCAGCCGACCACTGGATGACATCATCCTGGAAATCGCTCAACTGGCCGAGCAAGGGGTGCGTGAAGTCAACCTGCTGGGGCAAAACGTTAACGCCTATCGCGGCCTGACCCATGATGACGAAATTTGCAGCTTTGCCGAGCTGCTGCGTTATGTGGCCGCCATCGACGGAATCGACCGCATCCGCTTTACCACCAGCCACCCGATAGAGTTCACCCAGGACATTATCGATGTCTATGAAGACACTCCTGAGCTGGTCAGCTTCCTGCACCTGCCGGTGCAATCGGGTTCAGACCGCATTCTGACCCAAATGAAGCGCGGCCATATGGCAATCGAGTACAAGTCGATCATTCGCCGTCTGCGTAAGGCGCGGCCGGATATTCAGATAAGCTCCGACTTTATCATCGGCTTCCCCGGCGAAAGCAAAGAAGATTTTGCCGACACCATGAAGCTGATTGAAGAAGTGGGCTTCGACCACAGCTTCAGCTTTATCTACAGTGCCCGTCCCGGCACCCCGGCGGCCGACTTGCCGGATGATGTGGATATGGAAGAGAAAAAGCAGCGCCTGGCAATCCTGCAGGACAGGATCACCCAACAAGCGCAGCGCTACAGCCGCCAGATGCTGGGCACAGTGCAGCGTATTCTGGTGGAAGGCCCATCGGTCAAGAACCCCATGGAGCTGCGCGGCCGCACCGAAAACAACCGGGTGGTCAACTTCGAAGGCCAGCCCAAGCACATAGGCAGCTTCGTGGATGTGGAAATCGTCGATGTCTACACCAACTCGCTGCGCGGCAAGTTTGTTCGCGGTGAAGATGAGATGGACTTGCGCAAGAGCCTGCGCCCCAGTGATATTCTGGCCAAGCATAATCAGGAAGACACCCTGGGCGTGACTCAGTTCACCCCGTAAGCGCCGAGACTTCCACGGCGGCCCGGCTCTTCTGACCCGGGCCGTTTTATTTTAGGCTCGATTTTCCGTTAGCATTTATGCCTTCACGCTCGTAAACTGATCAAAGATGACATCAACAGGAGTTTTTGTTTGTCTCACAAATTAACCACCATGAATCTGTATCTCGAACCGGCCGACAGCCGCCGTCTGGCGTCTCTGTGTGGTCCGTTCGATGACAATATCAAGCAGCTCGAACGCCGGGTGGGCGTCGAGATAAGCTACCGCAACAACCATTTTCAGATTGTCGGCCAGCCGCGTAACTGCCTCACGGCCAACAACCTGCTGAAACAGCTCTATGTCGAAACCGCGCCGGTAAAAGGCTCGACCCCGGATCTGGAGCCCGAGCAGGTGCATATCGCCATTCAGGAAGCCATTGCCCTGGAAGCCGACGACAGCGGTGCAGAACCCAAAGAGCACTATATCAAGACCCGCAAAGGGGTGATTAAGCCGCGCAATCCCAACCAGACCCAATATGTGGCCAACATAGTGCGCCATGACATCACCTTCGGCATAGGCCCCGCCGGTACCGGCAAGACCTACCTGGCCGTGGCCGCCGCCGTGGATGCGCTGGAACGTCAGGAGATCCGCCGCATTCTGCTGACCCGCCCTGCGGTGGAAGCCGGTGAGAAGCTGGGGTTCCTGCCCGGCGATCTGAGCCAGAAGGTAGACCCTTACCTCAGGCCTCTGTATGACGCCCTGTTTGAGATGCTCGGGTTTGAGAAGGTCGAGCGACTGATAGAACGCAATGTTATCGAGGTCGCGCCGCTGGCCTATATGCGTGGCCGCACCCTCAACGATGCCTTTATCATTCTCGATGAGAGCCAAAATACCACGGTGGAACAGATGAAGATGTTCCTCACCCGTATCGGCTTCAACTCCAAGGCGGTGATCACCGGCGACATTACCCAGATAGATCTGCCGCGCAACGCCAAGTCCGGCCTGCGCCACGCCATTGAAGTACTGAGCGAAGTGGAAGAGATCAGCTTCAACTTCTTCCAGGCCCAGGATGTGGTGCGCCACCCGGTAGTGGCCCGCATAGTGGAAGCTTATGAAGCACACGATCAGCGCCAGCAGGCGGCCAAGGCCCAACGCGACAGCCAATATCAACTGACAGAGGCCGGCGCCCATGAGTCTTGATCTGCAACTGGACCTGCAACTGGCCACAGAAGCGCAAAACCTGCCATCCCAGAGCGATTTCGAGCTCTGGGCCCGTACTGCCATAGGCAATAGTATGGAGCAGGCCGAGCTGACCATACGCCTGGTGGACAGTGAAGAGAGCCAGCAGTTGAACCGGGACTATCGCGGCAAAGACAAGCCCACCAATGTGCTGTCATTTCCGTTTGAAGCGCCACATGGAATAACCCTGCCATTACTCGGGGATCTTGTCATTTGCGTTTCAGTCGTTGAAAATGAAGCCCGTGAACAGCATAAACCGCTACAGGCGCACTGGGCACATATGGTTGTGCACGGTTGCCTGCATCTGCTAGGTTATGATCACATCGAAGATGCCGAAGCCGAAGAAATGGAGTCGCTAGAGACCCAACTTATTGAAAGCTTAGGTTTTACTGACCCATACAAGGAGCAATAATTGCCAGGGTTCGCCCTGTCATGAAGAACACTATGAGTGACGATATCCCCCCGAGTACCAGCGCCCATAAGAAAGGCTGGTTTGACCGAGTAAGCCAGTTATTCCAGGGCGAACCTCAAAATCGCGAAGATCTGGTTGAGGTGATCCACGATGCCGAGCAGCGTGAGCTCATCACAGAAGATACCCGCGAGATGATAAAAGGTGTTTTAGAGGTATCTGATTTGCGTGTAAGGGACATAATGATCCCCAGAGCGCAGATTGTCGCCATCCAATTCAATGACTCTGTTGAGGAACTGCTCAACACTGTCATCAACTCTGCTCATTCCCGCTTTCCTGTGGTCAATGAAGACAAAGACCATATCGAAGGCATACTGCTGGCCAAAGATCTGCTGAAGTACGGCTTCAACAACAGTGAAGAACCCTTCTCACTGGAAAAAGTGATCCGCCCGGCCGTTGTGGTGCCCGAGAGCAAGAGAGTGGATGTGCTGCTCAAAGAGTTCCGTTCCCAACGCTACCATATGGCAATTGTGGTCGATGAATACGGTGGTGTTTCCGGCCTGGTCACCATTGAAGATATTCTCGAAGAGATTGTCGGCGATATCGAAGATGAGTTCGATCACGACAACAGCGACGAGTCTGAGATCCGTAAAGCCGGTAACCGGGTTTACATGGTCAAGGCACTGACCGAGATTGAAGATTTCAACGAAACCTTCAACACCCATTTCAGTGATGAAGAGTTCGACACAGTCGGCGGATTGGTGTCCCACGCCTTCGGTCACTTGCCGGAGCGCAACGAGAAGATCGTCATCGACGGCATTGAATTTAAAGTCATCAGTGCCGATACCCGCCGTTTATTGCAACTCAGGGTGAAACTGCCCGATCCCAACGATACTGAAGACAGTAACGACCAGTGAAGTCCACATTAGCGGCGCTACAACGCCACCCCAAGCTGCGTCTGGTACTGGCCTTTTTGGCCGGTGCCAGTACAGCACTTTCCTTTGCCCCCTACGATCTCTGGCCCATCTACCCGCTGGCGCTGGCCTTTGGCCTTTGGCAAAGTGACAAGCTTTCCCCCAAGGCCAGTTTTGGCTATTGGCTCAGCTTTGGCTTTGGCGCCTTTGCCTTCGGGATCAGCTGGGTGCATGTCAGCATGGACAGATTCGGTGGCTTGCCGCTGATTGCTTCCATAGGCCTGATGGCCCTGTTGGCCCTCTATCTGGCCTTGTATCCGGCGCTGGCCGGTGCCCTGCTGGCCCGACTGGCGCCCAAGCGTCATAACTGGCAACTGCTGGGGCTGTTTCCGGCGCTCTGGACCCTGTGTGAATGGTTGCGGGGCTGGGTGCTCACCGGCTTTCCCTGGCTCTGGGGCGGCTATAGCCAAACCTCGGGCCCCTTGAAGCCACTGGCCTCAATGATAGGCACTTTGGGGCTCAGTTTTACGGTGGCGCTGCTGGCAGCAAGCCTGGTGCTGCTACTCAAACGCCGCTGGCTCAGCCTGGTGGTGAGCTCAGCGCTACTGGCCCTGCTCGTATGGCAGGCGCCGCGATTTTCAACGGTTGAGCGCACCGGTGAGATCCTCAGCGTGGCGCTGGTGCAGGGCAATATTCCCCAAAGCATGAAGTGGGATCCGGACGCACTCTGGCCGACTATGCTCAAATATATGGATCTCTCTCGCCCGCATCTGGACAGAGACCTGGTGATCTGGCCCGAGGCCGCGATACCGGCCCCCGAAAGCATGGTGGCCGAGTTTCTCGACAACGCCAACAAAGTTGCCAATCTGCGGGATGCCGCCATCATCACAGGTATCATCAGCCAGCGAAATGGCGACTTCTACAACTCGCTGATTGTGCTGGGGAATCATCATCAGAAACAGCAGGACAGCGCCGACTATAGCGCAGCGGGTGACAACCAGTTCCGTAAGCATCACCTGCTGCCCATAGGCGAGTTTGTGCCCATGGAGTCGCTGCTGCGGCCACTGGCGCCCTTTTTCAACCTGCCCATGTCCTCGTTTGCCAGAGGCAGTTATCAGCAAAACAACCTGACGGCGCTGGGTCATACGCTGGCACCGGCTATCTGTTATGAAATCGCTTTCCCCGAGCAGCTCAGGGCCAACGTCGCCGAGGATACCCAGGTGTTGCTGACCGTCTCCAACGATGCCTGGTTCGGTGAGTCCAATGGCCCGTTGCAACACATGGAGATAGCCCAGATGCGCTCGGCCGAGTTGGGCCGGCCTCTGCTGCGGGCCACCAACAACGGCGTCACCGCCGTGGTGGATGAATTTGGCAATATCAGCGCCAAACTGCCGCAGTTTGTCGAGGGCGTGCTCACGGCTGAGGTGCCGCTGGTCGAGGGCCAGACCCTGTTCAGCCGGGTCGGTCAATGGCCGGTACTCGGGCTGAGTGGCTTGCTGCTGCTTTTGGGGCTGTTGTATTGCCCCAAACGGCGAAAGAGCAATAAAAGCTAAAACCAACCAATTGATTTTTATCTAATTGATAAAATATTAATGGATACATAAGTATTTCTTAAGACTGCTTTTCTAGGCTCTGGATACTGGTTAACAGATCCGGAGTATCTCTATGGTCAAGCAGTTTCCCCTGTCTGCCCTGGAAAAGGACGTCCCAAGCTCTGCCAACCCACCTCATTCGCTTCCCGAGTGTCGCCTGTTCCATGAGCAGGCAGAGGGCCGCACTGAGGTCGAAGACTATATCGCCGCCAAGTACTTGCAGGTGCATGGTGCCAAGCTCAAGGAATTTTTGCCTTTCTTACTGCAGCTGAGCATGAAGGGACAGCCTCAGGGTGCCTTCGGCCTCAGAGCCGGTTGTTACTACCCCTTGTTTCTGGAGCAATATCTCAAGGATCCCATAGAGCAGCAAGTGGCGCTGCTGACCAAACGCCCGGTGGACAGGGCTTCCTTGGTAGAGGTGGGCAATCTGGCACTGACCAACAAGAGTTCAGGGCCACTGCTGCTGGTACTGCTTGCCGCCACTCTGGCCAGAGCCGGTTTTGAGTATATGGTCTTTACCGTCACAGAGCAGGTGGAGGCGCTGATGAAACTGCTGGGCTTTTCGCCCATGCTGCTCTGTAGCGCCGATCCTGAGCGACTGGAAGGTGACAGCGCCATCTGGGGCAATTACTACCGCAACAACCCCAGAGTCATGATTGGCGATCTGCGCCTCGCCCAAGAGGTAATAGACACCAGCCCCCGCTTGAGACGACTGGCACAAAGGCACGAATCGGATATCAGCACCATGGCGGCCGAATTGGCTTATGCCAGAACCCGGGAGCCAAGCCTATGACTCCATCGCCTCAATTAAGCCAAGCCAATACCTCTGAGTCAGGCGCTGGGACAAACCTTGATTGGGATGTCCTAAGCAAACTCAACGGCGAAGATCAGGCCATTGCCCTTAGCGATGCTGAGCAGCAACTCAGCTACCTTGAACTGAAAACAGAAATCCGCCGCTATAGTGATTTCCTCAAACGCCTGAATATCCGCAGCCTGGCACTGCATGCCGGCAACAGTGTGCAGTGGGCGATACTGGATCTCGCCTGTCAGCAGGCGGGAGTTCTTTGCCTGCCCTTGCCGCTGTTTTTCTCCCAAGAGCAGTTGGCAAACTGCCTTGAACAAACCTCGGTTGAGCTGGTACTGAGCGAAAGCCCACAAATTCAGCCTTGTTTGCCAAAGGGTTTCGCGCCTTACCAAGGTCTCAGTGAACTGGGCTGCAATCTATACGGCTGGCATTTATACGGCAGGCAGTTATACGACGAGCAGCTATCTGAGGGACAGCTCTGCGACGGGCCTCCGGGCCAACAGAATGTTTGCGCCGAGAGTACGGCGGCTTTTCCGCAAGTCCCACAGGGCACAGCCAAAATTACCTTTACCTCAGGCTCTACCGGTAACCCCAAGGGGGTGTGTCTCAGCAGCGAGCATCAATGGCGGGTGGCCGAATCGCTTGCAAAAGTCACGGCCCTGCCCAGCCCCAGGCATCTTTGTCTGTTGCCCTTGAGCACCTTGCTGGAAAACATCGCCGGTATCTACAGCCCCTTGCTGTGCGGCGGCACTGTGCTGCTGCCCTCGGATAAGGTACGCGACATGCACGGCAGCTCGAGACTCGACAGCCGGGCGCTGCTGCAGACCATAAGCCGAGCGCAGCCGAGCAGCATGATCCTTATTCCTCAGTTATTGACACTGCTGGTCGGTGCCTGTGAACAAGGGTGGCAAGCGCCAAACTCACTGCGCTTTGTAGCCGTCGGTGGCGGCAAGGTCGCCCCCGAGTTGCTGCTGCGGGCCAGGGAGCTTGGATTGCCGGTTTATGAGGGTTACGGCCTGTCGGAATGTGGCTCTGTCGTGGCGCTCAACACCCCGGATAAAGACACTCCCGGCTTTGCCGGCACTGTGTTGCCTCACTGCAAAGTCACCACTCGCGGCGGCGAAATCCATGTCGGCGGCGCCAGTCACCTGGGGTATCTCGGCCAACCCGAGACTTGGGGTCAGGGAGAAATCGCCACCGGCGACCTTGGCCAACTCGATAAAGGTGTGCTCACCATTAGCGGGCGCCGCAAGCATCTGCTTATCAGCTCCTTTGGCCGCAATATCAGCCCTGAGTGGGTGGAGTCGGCGCTGATGGCCAAACCGCTGCTGAGTCAGTGTATGGTGCTTGGTGACGCCAAGCCCTGGCTCAGCGCGCTGGTGTGCGCTCCGCTCCAAGTCAGCAATGAGCAGCTCCAGGCCTGGCTGGATGCTGTCAATGCCACACTGCCCGACTATGCCAGGATCAAACGCTGGATAAGACTGAATGAAACCGAGCTCAAGCCTCACACCACAGCCAATGGCAGGGTCAAGCGCGCCTCACTGCTGAACGCCCTGGCCGCTCAAATAGAACAGCTCTATCTATCCGAAACCCCATATCTTGAGGGAGCCCTATAATGAATTTCTACGACCAATTACAACAAGCAACCCAGAGCGGCCGCGAGTATCTGCTGGCCAGTCCCATCATAGGCAAATGTCTGCAAGGCGAGATAAGCCTGGAGGAATATGTCGCCTTCCTGCACCAGGCCTATCACCATGTGAAGCACACTTCGCCGCTGCTCATGGCCACTGGCGCCAGACTGCCGGAAAGCAAGGAATGGCTCAGGGTGGCGGTAGCCGAATATATCGAAGAGGAGCAAGGCCACCAGGAGTGGATCCTCAATGACATAGCCGCCTGCGGTTTTGACAAGGAAAAGGCCAGACGCAGCACACCGCTGTTTGCCACCGAGGTCATGGTGGCTTACGCCTACGACATGGTGAATCGGGTAAGTCCGCTGGGCTTTTTCGGCATGGTCAATGTACTGGAAGGCACCAGCATTAATCTGGCGCTGCTGGCGGCCGAGAAAGTGCAATCGCGCCTGGGGCTGCCGGATTCGGCCTTCAGTTATCTCAAGTCTCACGGCGAGCTGGACAAGCAACATATCCATTTCTTTGAGGGGCTGATGAACCGGATTGAGGATCGCGAAGAACAGGCCTTGATCATTCACGCCGCCAACAACTTCTACCGCCTCTACGGCAACATCTTCCGCGAGCTGGCGCCGGCCCAGGCCTTGGCGCTGGCCTCCTGAAAACGGTGACCAATATGGAACTCAAGTATCTGAATGTCATCATCACCGGCGCCAGTGGCGGCATCGGCAGCGCCATCGCCAGGGCGCTGGCCGCCAAAGGCGCCAGACTGCTGCTCTGCGGCCGGGATCAAGCCAAGCTCGATGCCCTGAAACAGAGCCTTGCCGGGGAGCATCACACCTTAAGCGCCGATCTGACCAGCAGTGGCGGTCAGTGTCAGCTGCGCCAGGCCGCCGGAGTGTTCAGCCCCAAGGTATTGATCAACTGCCTTGGGGTCAATCAACTCAGCATGTTGGAAGCCAGCGACACCTGTGATACCCGCGCCATGATGGCGGTGAACCTGGAGGCGCCCATCAACTGTTGCCGCACCCTGCTGCCCTTGCTCAAACGTCAGTCCGAGGCCGCCATCATCAATGTCGGCTCCATTCTCGGCAGCATAGGCTACCCGGGTTCCAGTCTTTACTGCGCCAGCAAGTTTGGCCTCAGAGGCTTTACCGAAGCACTGGAGCGGGAGTTGGCCGACAGCAAGATTAAGGTGCTCTATTTCGCCCCCAGAGCCACGGATACCGAACTCAACACTGAGTCGATGCGCCAGCTCAATTCAGCGCTCGGCAACCGTCAGGACAGCCCTGAGTGGGTGGCCGACATCCTCTGCCGCGATCTGGCCGATAATCGCCGGGGCCGCCGCTTTATCGGTTGGCCGGAAAAGCTGTTTGTGCGGATAAACGCCCTGCTGCCCGGCCTGGTTAACAATGATACCCGCAAGAAACTGCCACTTATCCGCCAGTTTTGCCAAAGGGCCATGCCAATACAAGACACGGCCAACCCCATCACCGAAGGAGAGAAACATGAAGCCATTTAAACTCTTGTGCCTGAGCGCAGCGCTGCTGGTGAGTCCTTCGCTCTGGGCCGATGACGCCAGCGATCTGGCCGTCAAACAGTTGCAACACGACTGGGCCATCAACAACTATCAACTCAGCGGCGACGAGCAGGAAAAAGCCTTTGTTAAACTGCTGAAGCTGGCAGATGAGTCGGTGAAGTCCCACCCCCAAAGTACGGGCGTGCGCATCTGGCACGGGATTATCAACTCTACCTATGCCGGGGTCAGCGGCGGCCTCGGTGCCCTCAAGTATGCCAAGCGGGCTCGCAGTGACTTTGAGCAGGCGCTTAAGCAAGATCCCACCGCGCTCAAGGGCTCGGCCTATACCAGTCTCGGGGTGCTTTACTACAAGGTGCCCGGCTGGCCGCTGGGCTTTGGGGACGATGACAAGGCTGAGGAGTTGTTGAAGCAGGCGTTGGAACTCAACCCCGATGGCATAGACAGCAACTACTTCTACGGCGACTTCCTGCTGGAAGAGGACAGGTATGACGAAGCCCTGCCTTTCCTGCAAAAGGCGCTCGAAGCCGCCCCAAGGCCAGGGCGCGAGCTGGCAGATGCGGGTCGCAAGCAGGAAATCAAGGCAGCACTTGCCAAAATCGCCGCCTATCGCGATAACAGTTGATCACAACCTGTGTTGAGAAGCGGCACATCTGCAGCCAAAACCTGCCAGTCTCAAACGGTATAAACAGCATAGAAAACGCAGGCCGGAGCCTGCGTTTTTATGTCTGTGGGTTTGAGGGTTTTCCCTTGAGCTCCAAGCCATTGAAAGCCTGAACATCTATGACTCAGGGCGCCAGCGCTTCACGGGTAAATTCCGAGTGGTCACACTCGGGGCAATCGGGAATGATGCCTGGGAACTCGAAGTCCATCTCATGGCCGCAGTTACTGCAGACCATCTTGCCCTGACTGACGATATCGCCGCTCTGATAATAACCATGGTGTTTGAACTCATGGGCCAGTTCGTGCCATTCCACCTGGCTGCGGTCGCTGATTTCGCCCAGCCAATGCCAGAGGGTGTTTTCCAGTGTCAGCATAGTGGGGCTGTAACTGATGTCATCTTCCGTTTGGCTCTGGATATAACTGGCGATATCCCGCTTGAGGAACTCCTCGACCAGAGACAGCTCGGCCTCACCGGCCTGCTGCTTGATGGCCAAATACTCTTTCCCTTCCTTGATAGAATTAAATAAGCTCTTCACTGTCAATGAGTTATCTTGGTCATACTGTTGTTTGACTCTGTCAATCAAGGCCTGATACAGCGCCAGTAACTCCGTACTTCTCTCACTCATGGCCAATACTCCTTTAAGACGAACCTTTCTTAATGACTCACTTCTGGTTTATTCTATGCAGATCTAAACGGCGCAGTATAGCGCGCATGTCAAAATAATGGGCGGCATTGCCGAAAAACCTGATGCAAGAGCAATATAATCCCTCAGAAATCGAAGCCAAAGTGCAAACGCACTGGGCAGAAAAGAAAACTTTTGAAGTCACCGAAGATCCGAGTAAAGAGAAGTTCTACTGCCTCTCTATGTTCCCCTATCCTTCAGGTCGGCTGCATATGGGACACGTGCGTAACTACACCATAGGTGACGTAGTTTCCCGTTTCCAGCGTCTGCAGGGTAAAAATGTGCTTCAGCCCATCGGCTGGGATGCCTTCGGTCTGCCGGCAGAAAATGCCGCGATCAAGAACGCCACTGCGCCGGCGCCTTGGACCTATGAAAACATAGATTACATGAAGAACCAGCTGAAAATGCTGGGTTTCGGCTACGACTGGAGCCGTGAGATTGCCACCTGTACCCCGGAATACTATCGCTGGGAACAGTGGTTCTTCACAAAACTGTATGAAAAAGGCTTGGTGTACAAGAAAACAGCTTCAGTCAACTGGTGCCCCAATGACCAGACTGTACTGGCCAACGAGCAGGTTATCGATGGTTGCTGCTGGCGCTGCGACACTGTGGTTGAGCAGAAAGAGATCCCTCAGTGGTTTATCAAGATCACTCAGTACGCCGAAGAGCTGCTGAATGATATCGATACCCTCGAAGGTTGGCCTGAGCAGGTCAAGACCATGCAGCGTAACTGGATTGGTCGCTCCGAAGGGGTCGAGATGACCTTCAAGGTGGCCGGTTCCGACGATAGCTTCGACATCTACACCACACGTCCGGATACAGTGATGGGCGTGACCTATGTGGCCATTGCCGCCGGTCACCCGCTGGCCGAGAAAGCCGCCGCCAACAACCCGGCGCTGGCAGCCTTTGTTGAAGAGTGCAAGCAGAGCACCGCCTCCGAGGCCGAGCTGGCCACCATGGAGAAAAAAGGTGTCGATACCGGCCTCAAGGCGATCCACCCGCTGACAGGCGAAGAAGTCCCGGTTTGGGCCGCCAACTTTGTCCTGATGAACTATGGTACCGGAGCCGTGATGTCGGTTCCCGGCCACGACCAGCGTGACTATGAGTTCGCCACCAAGTATGGCCTGGCCATCAAGGGCGTGATTAAGCCTGCCGACGGCGAGCTGGATATCTCTGAAGCCGCTTACACTGAAAAAGGCATACTGTTCAACTCAGCCGAGTTCGATGGTCTGGACTTTGAAGCCGCCTTCAACGCCATCGCCGACAAGCTGAGTGCCGAAGGCAAAGGCAAGCGCCAGGTTAATTTCCGTCTGCGCGACTGGGGCGTCAGCCGCCAGCGCTACTGGGGCGCACCTATCCCTATGGTGACTCTGGAAGACGGCACTGTGATGCCTACGCCGGAAGAGCAACTGCCGGTCATTCTGCCGGAAGACGTGGTCATGGATGGGGTACAAAGCCCAATCAAGGCCGACAAAGAGTGGGCCAAAACCACAGTCAACGGCCAAAATGCCCTGCGCGAAACCGACACTTTCGACACCTTTATGGAGTCCAGCTGGTACTATGCCCGCTACTGCTCGCCCAAGGCCGATCAGATGCTGGATCCAGCCAAGGCCGACTACTGGCTGCCGGTAGATCAATACATAGGCGGTATCGAACACGCCTGTATGCACCTGTTGTACTTCCGTTTCTTCCACAAACTGTTGCGTGATGCCGGTTTGGTTAACTCCAATGAACCTGCCAAGCGTCTGTTGACTCAAGGCATGGTACTGGCCGATGCCTTCTACTACAGCAACGAGAAGGGCGCCCGCGTTTGGGTATCGCCACTGGAAGTGACTGTGGTTGAGAAAGACGACAAGGGTCGGATCCTCAAGGCCGTGGACAATGAAGGCCATGAGCTGACTTACACCGGCATGAGCAAGATGTCCAAGTCGAAAAACAACGGCATCGATCCGCAAGTGATGGTGGAGAAGTACGGCGCCGATACTGTGCGACTGTTCATGATGTTTGCCTCACCACCGGAGCTGACATTGGAATGGCAGGAGTCCGGCGTGGAAGGCGCCCACCGCTTTATCAAGCGTCTGTGGAAACTGGCCCATGACCATATCGCCAAAGGCGCGGCTCCAGCGCTGGATATAGCGGCACTGACCGGCGAGCAGAAAACGCTGCGCCGCGAACTGCACAAGACCATAGCCAAGGTGACCGACGATATCGGCCGCCGCCAGATGTTCAACACCGCCATTGCCGCCGTGATGGAACTGATGAACGCGCTGCAGAAGGCTCCGCAGGAAACCGAGCAGGACAGAGCCCTGATGGCCGAAGCCCTGTCTGCCGTGGTGCGTCTCTTGTACCCCATCACCCCACACCTGAGCTTCAACCTGTGGCAGGAGCTGGGCATGGAAGGCGATATCGAGTCAGCCAGCTGGCCTGAAACCGACGAATCTGCACTGGTCGAAGACAGCAAGCTAATCGTGGTGCAGGTCAACGGTAAGCTCAGAGCCAAGATCACTGTGGCGGCCGATGCTGCCAAGGAAGAGGTCGAAGCCCTGGGTCTGGCCGATGAACAGGTGATCAAGCACACCGAAGGCAAGACCATCCGCAAGGTGATCTATGTTCCAGGTAAACTGCTGAACATAGTCGCCAACTGAGAAAAAACAGGACATCCATGCTGAAACTATCTTTAAGCGTGAAGCAGTTGATGTTCGCCCTGCTGGCACTGGTCGTTATGACCAGTGCCGGTTGCGGCTTTCAACTTCAGGGAAGTTATTCCATTCCGCCCGAGCTCAGCAAGCTGAGCCTGGAGAGCAGCGACAAATACAGTGAACTGAGCCGCCTGGTGCGTGAACGCCTGCGTCTCAACAATGTCGGCATAGAGGAACCCGCCAAGGGCATTCCCCGGCTGGTGCTGCTGAGCGACACTCTGGAGCGCTCAACCTTGTCGCTCTACCCCACAGGCAACGTCGCCGAATATGAACTCATCTACCATGTGCGTTTTGCCGTGTCTTTGCCGGGCAAGGAAGCACAGCCTTTTGATGTGGAAATCCGCCGCGATTATCTCGACGACCCCCGCACCGCCTTGGCCAAGAGCCGCGAGATGGAGTTGCTGGTCAAAGAGATGCGCATTCAGGCCGCCGATAACATCATCCAGACTCTGGCCGCCATCGAGGTGAACTGATGCGGGTCTATCCGGATCAGTTACACCGGCAGTTGTCGCCGCTGAAATCCTGCTATCTGCTGCTGGGCGACGATCCCTATCTGCTGGACAGCAGCAAGCGGCAAATCCTGGCTGCCGCCCGCAGCCAAGGCTTTGAAGAAAGGTTGCAACTGACTCAGGAAGCCAACTTCAACTGGCAGGATCTCGCCAACGAATGGCACGCCATGAGCCTGTTCGCCAGTCGCAGAATCATAGAGCTCAACCTGCCCCAGGCCAAGCCGGGCGCCGATGGCGGCGCCATGCTGCAAAGCCTTATTGCTGAACAAAACCCGGATATAGTGTTGATCATCGACGGCCCCAAGCTTGGCCGCGATCAGCAAAACAGCAAGTGGTTCAAAGCCCTGGACAGCCAGGGTCTTTATGTTCCTTGCGCCACACCCGAAGGGGCCCAGTTCCAGCGCTGGCTCGACGGCCGTATTCAATACTATCGGCTCAATCTCAAAAACGATGCCAGAGCCATGCTGTATGCCCTTTACGAAGGCAATCTGCTGGCGGCCGATCAGGCGATGCAACTGCTGCAGCTGCTGGCCGGTGTCCGTCCTGTGGACAGCGAAGAGCTGAGCCGCTACTTCGAAGATCAATCCCGCTTCAGCGTGTTCCAATTGACCGATGCCCTGCTGGCTAACCAACAGGATAAGGCCCAGCATATCCTCGCCCAGCTCAAGGCCGAAGAAACCGCCATGCCCATTATCCATTGGGCGCTGCAAAAAGAGCTGACCTTGCTGCTGACGCTGCAATCGGCCCGCAGTCAGGGCGAGAGCCTCAATAGCCTGTTCGGCAAGCATAGAATTTGGGACAAGCGCAAGCCGCTCTATCAGGGCGCCCTCACCCGGCTGAGCCTGGAAGCCATAGAGTCCATGTTGGCTATCGCCTCCAAGCTGGAGCTGGCACTGAAACAGCAAGGCCAGGAAAACTGGACCGGCCTTTCCCATCTGTGTTTGCTGTTCGATCCCAAGGCGGCACGCCACCTTGGCCATATTGAGTTCGACTGAGGAGACAGGATGCGTATCGGGCTGATGGGCGGTACTTTCGACCCAGTTCACTATGGTCACCTCAAACCCGCGGCCGAAGTCAAAGCCCGGCTAGAGCTGGATAAGCTCTGGTTGCTGCCGAACCATATTCCGCCGCACAAGGCCAAGGCCACCGCCAGCAGCGAGCAGCGCCTGACCATGCTTAAACTGGCCTGCGACGAGTTCCCCGATATGGACATTTGCGATATCGAGCTCAAGCGCAATGCCCCCTCCTATAGCGTTGCGACGCTGGAAGCGCTGCAGCAGGCTTTCCCAGGCGCCGAATTTCAATTCATCATGGGTACTGATTCCTTGCTGTCACTGCCGAGCTGGCATCAATGGCAGCGGCTGTTTTCCCTGTGTAACCTGGTGGTTTGCAAGCGCCCGGACTGGCACCTGCCAAAGGACGCCGAAATCCAAACCGAACTGGCCCAAAGAAGCTGCTCGGTCACCCAGGCCTTGGCGGCAAGAGCCTGTGACGATGAAAAAGGCAATGGCAGTAGCAGTGGCATTGAAAATGCGCAATACGGCAAAATCATCAGCCTCCCGGTCGAGCCGCAGCCCTTTTCCTCCACGGCTATTCGCCGCGCCATCGCCGCCGGTGACATTAATGCCTGCCGCGCCGCCATGCCCAAAGCCGTGCTCGAGTATATAGTTGCAAACCGCCTCTATCTTGGCGGTTAACTGCGGTGGATGGGCGATAAATGCTATGGGACTTGCCCGCCAGCGCTGATATACTACTGCGCTTGATCAAAAACATGAGAGGATCTTCAGCGTGCAAGGCACAGAACTGAAACAATTTGTTGTCGACAAGGTCGATGATCTCAAGGCTCGGGACATAGTCGTGCTGGATGTCAGCAAAAAGTCCAACGTGACCGACTTTATGGTTATCTGCTCAGGCACATCCAAGACCCATGTTCGCGCCATTGCTGAAAATGTGGTTGCCGAAGCCAAGCAAGCCGGCATGCAACCTCAGGGCGTAGAAGGCCGCGACAGCAGCGACTGGGTTCTGGTGGATCTGGGTGATGTGATTCTGCATGTGATGCAGGAGCAAACCCGCGAACATTACCAGTTGGAAAAACTCTGGTCTGACGCCAACGCCTGATGAAACTGCAACTCGTTGCCGTAGGCACCAAAATGCCGGACTGGGTCAGCAAGGGTTTCGCCGAGTACCAGCGCCGCTTCCCCAGGGACATGGCGCTGGAGCTGGTTGAAATTCCCGCCGGCAAGCGGGGCAAGAATGCCGATATCGCCCGTATTCTGCAAAAAGAAGGCGAAGCCATGTTGGCCGCGATTCCCAAGGGCAACCATATCGTCACTCTGGATCTGCCGGGCAGGAACTGGACCACTCCGGAGCTCGCCTCTGCCATGGAAAAATGGCAGCTCGATGGCCGGGATGTCAGCCTGCTGATAGGCGGCCCGGAAGGCTTGGCTCCCGCCTGTAAACAAGCCGCCAGCCAAAGCTGGTGTCTGTCGGCCCTGACCCTGCCCCACCCTTTGGTGAGAGTCGTGGTGGCCGAGAGTCTTTACCGGGCCTGGAGCATCAACAACAATCATCCCTACCACAGGGAATAAGGCGCCCAAGAGCCACTTGCATTAGCTGACTTTGCATTAACTGTTTGAGCCGGAGAGAATCCATTGCCGCGTAGAAAGCGAATAACCATGCATGATCACGCCGCCGAGGCGGCACTGTTCAAACGCCGGGCGCTGTTTACCTTTGTCTGCGTGGTCGCTTTGCTCAGCCTGTTGCTAGGCAACCTCTACTATCTGCAGGTAGTGTCTTTCAAAGACTACGAAACCCGCTCCAATGATAACCGTATCCGAGTGGTACCGCTGGCGCCCAGCCGCGGCCTGATCTATGACCGTAACGGCAAGCTGCTGGCAGAGAACCTGCCCTTCTACACCCTGGAAGTGATCCCTGAGAAGGTGAAGAACATGCAGCAGACGCTGGATGAACTCTCAACCGTTATCGACCTCAGTCAGGATGAGCGCGACAGCTTCACCGAGTCACTGAAATATCACCGTCGCTTCAAGCCCTTGCCGCTCAAGACCCGGCTGACGGAAGACGAGGTGGCCCTGTTCAGTGTTAACCAACACAGGTTCGATGGTTTCTATGTCGATGCCGGTCTTAAACGCCACTACCCCTACAGCAGCCTGCTGACCCATGTGCTGGGCTATGTCGGCAAAATCAACTCCAGGGACAGAGACGCGCTGGAACGCTCCGGCAGTTGGAAAAACTATGCCGCCACCAAAGACATTGGCAAACAGGGGATAGAAAAGTTCTATGAGAGCCTGCTCCACGGCCTGCCCGGGCATCTGGAGGAAGAGGTCAACAACCTGGGGCGTAGTGTTCGCACCCTCAAGGTGACCCAGCCCGAGCCCGGACAGGATATCTACCTGACACTGGATCTGCAGCTGCAGCAAAAGGCCACCGAACTGCTGGATGGTCGCCGCGGCTCAATCGTGGCAATAGACCCAAGAGACGGCGGGATTCTGGCCATGGTCTCCAGCCCCAGCTATGACCCGAACCAGTTTGTGCACGGGATCAGTTCCAAGGCATACAGCGAGCTGCTCAACAGCCGCTCACGCCCCTTGATTAACCGCGCAACCCAAGGGCAATATGCCCCGGCCTCCACGGTCAAGCCACATCTGGCGCTCTTGGGACTGGAAGATCAAACCATTAGCGAGAAGACCCGCATCTGGGATCCCGGCTTCTGGCAGATCCCTGGGGTCGATCGTAAATATCGCGACTGGAAACGCTGGGGCCATGGCTGGGTGGATGTCTATGACTCCATAGTTCACTCCTGCGATACCTTCTACTACGACATGGCCTACAAGGTAGGCATCGACAAGATTTCCGGCTTTATGGATCAGTTCGGCTTCGGTCAGAATACCGGGGTGGATATCTTCGAAGAGTCTGCCGGGGTGATGCCATCAAGGGACTGGAAACGCCTCAAGTACAACCAACCTTGGTACATAGGCGACACCATCTCGGTCGGGATTGGTCAGGGTTACTGGACCACCACGCCGTTGCAGCTGGCCAATGCCACGGCCATTTTGGCCAACCGCGGCAAGCGTTTTACTCCGCACCTACTCAAGGCCATCAAGGACAACACAGCCCGCATCGAGACGCCGGTGGATGAAAGGCCGCCTATAGTGCTGAAAAACAAAAACAACTGGGAGATCATCAACGAGGCCATGCGCCGCACCGCGCAGAAGAGTCGCTTCACTGATGCCAGTTATACCGCGGCGATGAAGACAGGTACCGCACAGGTTTTCAGCGTTGCCGAAGATGAGAAATATGATGCGGACTCCATTGACGAGCATCTGCGCGACAACGCGCTGATCATCGCCTATGCCCCCTACGAAAATCCGAAAATAGTGCTGGCGGTGGTACTGGAAAACGCCGGTTGGGGTGGCGCCAACGCCGGGCCGGTTGCCCGGGCCATGCTGGATGAATATCTGCTACGGGATACCTGGGAGTTGAAACATGAGCCACAGCCGTAAACCCAATATCTGGCAGAAGATGCATATCGATCTGCCGCTGCTGCTCGGCATCCTGGGCCTGATGGGCTTTGGCCTGTTCGTCATCTATTCTGCCAGTGGAGAAGACCTGGCCATGATGGAGCGGCAGCTATTCCGTATGGGGCTGTCTCTTGGGCTGATGCTGTTTATCGCCCAGATTAACCCCGAGGTGTTTCGCCGTTGGGCTCTGCCCATCTATATTGCCGGGGTCGCCCTGTTGCTGGGGGTGCATTTCTTCGGTGAGATCAACAAGGGCGCCCAACGCTGGCTCAACCTGGGCTTTATGGAGTTTCAGCCGTCTGAGCTGATGAAACTGGCCTTCCCTATCACCATGGCCTGGTTTATCTCCAAGTTTCCCTTGCCGCCGAAGAAGCGTTATCTGGCCGGTGCAGGGGTGATTTTGCTGATCCCCACTCTGCTTATCGCCAAACAGCCGGATCTCGGCACCTCAATTCTGGTGGCCGCCTCGGGGATCTTTGTACTGTTTCTCTCCGGCATGAGCTGGGCCATTGTCGGCGGTTTTATCGCCGCCGTGCTGGCGCTGCTACCGATTCTGTGGTTCTTTTTGATGCACGACTACCAGCGCAATCGAGTGATGACCTTGCTGGATCCCGAGGCCGATCCGCTCGGTACCGGCTACCACATCATTCAGTCCAAGATTGCCATAGGTTCAGGCGGACTCTGGGGCAAGGGCTGGCTCGATGGTACTCAGTCGCAGCTGGAGTTTTTGCCGGAGCGCCACACCGACTTTATATTCGCCGTGATCGGTGAGGAGTTTGGCCTCATCGGCAGTCTGCTGCTGCTGGCACTCTATCTCTATGTAATCGGCCGCGGCCTGGTGATCGCCTCCAGGGCTCAAACCAGCTTTGCCCGCTTGCTGGCCGGCTCGCTGACCCTCACCTTCTTCGTTTATGTGTTTGTGAATATCGGCATGGTGTCCGGTATTTTGCCCGTAGTGGGAGTCCCACTGCCGCTGATAAGTTATGGCGGCACCTCTATGCTGACATTGATGGCCGCTTTTGGCATTCTAATGAGTATTCACACCCATAGACGCTTCATCGACAGATAGGAACGCCTTACATGCCGACATTCAAAAAGCTGCTCGCACCTCTGGGCCTGCTGCTGAGTCTCAACCTCAGCGCCTGTGCCACCGCCGAGGTGCCCTCTCCCGAGCAGCTCAAGCAGGATTTTATCAAACAGCAACGGAGCCAGGGATTTAGCCAAGAAGAAGTCGAAAGCTTCCTCGCCTCGGCCCAGAAAAACCAGGCGGTATTGGATGCCATCTCCAGTCCTTGGGAGGCCAAACCCTGGCATCAGTACTACCCCATTTTTCTGACCGAGAAGCGCCTCGAAGCCGGGCTGAGTTTCTGGCAGCAGCACGAACAGACCATAGCGCGCGCCGCCAAGACCTATGGCGTGGATCCGCAAATCATAGTGGCCATTATCGGTATTGAAACCTTCTACGGCGGTTACATGGGCAAGTACCCGGTGATCGATGCCCTCTATACCCTGGGATTCTACTACCCGCCACGGGCGACTTTCTTTCGCGGCGAATTTGCCAAGCTGATGACGCTGCTTAAAGAGGAGCAACTCAATAAGGAAACCCTCCTGGGCTCCTACGCCGGCGCCATGGGCTATGGCCAGTTTATTCCTTCGAGCTATCTGGCCTACGCCGTCGACTTTGACGGTGACGACAAGCGGGATCTGCTGGGCAGTGTCGACGATGCCATAGGCTCAGTAGCCAACTATTTTCACCGTCACGGCTGGAAAGCCGGTGAACCGGTGGCGCTGGAACTGAGCACCTCAGCCACGCCCAAGGCCAAGGTCTGGAAGGGAGAAAAGCTCAATTACCAAGTGGCCGATATCCTCTCTCCCGAGGTGGCACTGAAGGAAAACCGGGATCTGGATGCCAGCCAAAAAGCGCTGCTTATCGAGCTGGAACAGGCCGATGCCAAAGACTATTGGCTGGGGCTGAACAACTTCTATGTGATCACCCGTTACAATCGCAGCCCGCTGTATGCCATGGCGGTTTATCAATTCAGTGAACAACTCAAAGCCCACCATGACAAGACTTAAACTATTGCTGCCACTGACCGCTTCGATTCTGCTGGCCGCCTGTGCCGGCAACTCGGGCCGTTACGCCATAAAAGATGACCGGCCTCCGGCCGATGCCCCGGATGTCTCCAAGGTGGAAGATGCCCACCCCAGGTTCGAGCCCTACAGCAAACAGGGCAACAAGGATTACCAGGTCAGAGGCAAATCCTACCAGGTGATGCCGTCCGGCAAAGGGTACAAGGTTGAGGGGCTGGCATCCTGGTATGGCGCCAAGTTTCACGGCCATCTGACCTCCAACGGTGAAACCTATGACATGTACTCGATGTCGGCGGCGCACAAGACATTGCCACTGCCCAGTTATGTCAGGGTCACCAACCTGGCCAACAACAAGAGCGTGGTTGTCAGGGTCAATGACCGTGGCCCCTTTCACCCCGACAGAGTGATAGATCTGTCCTACGCCGCGGCTTACCGGCTGGACATGCTGAAGACAGGCACCGCCAGGGTGAGGCTGGAAGTCCTGTTTGAGGACAGTGAAGAGAGCCAGACCATGGCCGAGCTTCGCAGCGACAATTTGCACTATGTGCAGGTGATGGCATCCGGCTCGCGCGAGCGTCTGCTTGAGTTGGCTTCAGAGCTTGAAAACAAGTATCAGGTCAAGAGCCGGATTACCGATGCCAAGCCGGTATACAGGCTGCAACTCGGCCCGGTCAGCCATGAAGGTATTGCCGCCAAATTGCTGGAAAAGCTGAAGCAGGAAGGCTTCCCGAGCAGCTATATGGTGACTGAACCAAAATCATAAGCGTCCAAAATTCCACCATATTTTTAACTAATTAAGGAACCTTAACTGAAATCTCCGGTCGACTAATGTTATACTCGCTGCGAATTTCAGCATATTTTCCGACTCCAACCAGAAGACGTATTCAGGTAATGATGAATTTTGTAAAAAGTCCCGCGAAAGCCTTTCTGTTGTTCGCCTGTGCCTCAGTTTCCGCCGCACAGGCCAACAATGCCCCGATAGTCGTCCCAGATGCACCGGATGTTGCCGCCAAGGCCTATGTCTTGATGGATTACAACTCAGGGCGCTTACTGGCGGAAAATAACGCCTACGAAAGCCTCAACCCTGCCAGCCTGACCAAGATGATGACCAGCTATGTCATAGGTCAGGAGATCAAGGCGGGTAATGTCTCTCCCGATGACGATGTGACCATCAGCAAGAACGCTTGGTCGAAGAACTTCCCCGACTCCTCCAAGATGTTTATCGAAGTCGGCAAGACGGTTAAAGTCTCGGATCTGAACCGGGGTATCATTATCCAATCCGGTAACGATGCCTGTGTTGCCATGGCCGAGCACATTGCCGGAACCGAAGGCGCCTTCGTCGATCTGATGAACTCCTGGGCCAAACAGCTGGGCATGCGTGACAGCTACTTTGAAAACTCCCACGGCCTGGATTCGGACAACCACAAATCCACCGCCTATGATATGGCGCTGCTGGGCGCGGCCCTCATCCGTGATGTACCCAACGAGTACGATATCTACAAGGAAAAATCTTTTACCTACAACGGTATCAAGCAGTACAACCGTAACGGCCTCTTGTGGGATAACAGCCTCAATGTCGACGGCATCAAGACAGGCCACACCTCGGGTGCCGGCTATAACCTGGTATCCTCAGCCACCAAAGACGGCATGCGCCTGATTGCCGTGGTCATGGGCACCAAGAGTGAAGCCGCCCGTAAGGCCGAGAGCAAGAAACTGCTCAACTATGGCTTCCGTTTCTTTGAAACCATCACCCCTTACAAGGCCGGTGACAGCTTTGTCACTCAGAAGATCTGGTACGGCGACCGTGACACAGTGGACTTGGGTGTAACCACTGACACTCCTGTCACCATTAACCGGGGTCAGGCTAAAAACCTGCAGGCCAACTTCGAACTGACCAAAGAGCTGACCGCACCGCTGGCCAAGGGTGAAGTCGTCGGCCGGGTATACTTCCAGCTTGATGGTAAAGACATTGCCCAGTTCCCACTGGTGACATTGGAAGAAGTCAACGAAGGCAGCTGGTTCAGCAAGCTGATGGACTACTTCAAGCAGATGTTTGCCGGCTGGTTCAGCTAAGCCAATAAATCGTGAGAGAATGCCGCCTGCGGGCGGCATTCTTGTATCTGCAAGAGACAGTGATATCCGCAGCGCCTCAGGGCATTTATCCTTGCAGCGCAAGAATAAAGCAGAAATGAGCGGGCCTTGATGGATTTTTTTGCTATACTCCGCGCCCGCCCGGGTTATCCCGGCACTTGGCGTTTACTCAGGCCTGAGCTTCCGGCATTTGGGCCGCCGACACCCGAAACAGCTAAGACACACGCCAAGCGGTTGAATACAGGAATATCGAGATGAAGTTTGAATCTTACAGTTTTGCCCCCGAAATACTCCGCGCGCTCAAAGAGTGCGGTTATGAGAGCATGACACCGATTCAGAGACAGGCCATCCCTGCGGTTCGCCGCGGTCAGGACGTGCTGGCCAGCGCCCAGACGGGCACAGGCAAGACAGCCGCCTTTGTGCTGCCTATTTTGCAGCGCCTGCAGGATAACCCGCTCGAACTCAAACCCGGCAATATCCGGGCCCTGATCCTGGCACCGACCCGTGAGTTGGTGTCCCAGGTTGCCGACAATGCCCGCCAATACGGCAAATACCTGCAACTGTCGGTGGCCACTCTGTTTGGCGGCGTCAAGTCGGCATCTCAGGTCAACAAGCTCAAGCAAGGCGCCGACATAGTGGTGGCCACTCCGGGGCGTTTACTGGAACAACTGCTGGCCGGTAACCTGAGCCTGGGCTCGCTGGAAGTGCTGGTGCTGGATGAAGCCGACCGTATGCTGGATATGGGCTTTATCAACGATATCAACAAAATACTTCAGAGCGCCGCCAAGCAACGGCAAAATCTGATGTTCTCGGCCACCTTCTCTGGCGCGGTAAGGCGCCTGGCCGATGAGATAATGAACAAGCCCAAGGTCATCACGGCCGACCGCCAAAACACCACAGCGGTGACCGTCAGCCAGGTGGTCTACCCGGTAGAGCAGCGCCGCAAGCGTGAACTCCTGTCTGAGCTTATCGGGCGCAAGAACTGGCAGCAGGTGCTGGTGTTTACCGCCACCCGTGAAGATGCGGATCATCTGGTCAAGGAACTGAATCTCGACGGTATCGCCAGTGCCGTGGTGCACAGTGAAAAAGCCCAGGGCAGCCGTCGCCGGGCGCTCAGAGAATTCAAGGAAGGCAAGGTACGAGTGTTGGTATCCACCGAAGTGGCCGCCCGCGGCCTGGATATTCCGGATCTCGAGTATGTGGTCAATTACGATCTGCCCTTCCTGGCTGAGGACTATGTGCACCGTATTGGTCGCACCGGCCGCGCCGGCAAGACGGGGGTCGCCATCTCTTTTGTCAGCCGCGAAGAAGAGCGCACCCTGGCCGACATCGAAAAACTGATAGGCCAAAAACTCAAGCGCATCATGATGCCAGGCTATGAAGTGAGTAATCGCGATCTCCTGCTCAAGCAACTGCAAAAGCGCCGCAGCTTCGCCAAGAAAAAGCCGGGCGCCAGCAGCGCCTCGGAGCAGGTCGCAGCGGAAAAGAGCATGTCCGGCCGCAGAGTTAAGGTTAAAGTCGGCTCCAGCGGCATCAAGCCCAAGAAGCTCAAATGAGCCGCCCCGCATGACGGGCTTTAGCTCCTATGTTGAATCATTAAAAAGCCGCGCACTGCGCGGCTTTTGGCTAGTTGGGTTTTAGCTGGATTTTTCACTGGCTGGAAACACTTGCATTCTCGGCGGCAAAGCTTGCTCCCCTAAGGGACAAGCGCTCACCGCGATTGAGATAGGTGGTGCAAGCCACCCGCAGCAAGGATGCAAAATTGCTGACTCGCCCTTCCTTGCAGCAGGCCTCTTGGTGGATACGGCTGAGGCACTCACCGAGACTCAACCCCGCCTCGGCAGCGATATCCTCCAGCAACTGCCAAAAAATCGCTTCCAGGCGAATACTGGTGACGACGCCACCCAAACGCACCGAGCGGGTTTTCAACTCAAACAAGGCGGGAGCCGCCCCGGAATAGATTTCACACATAGCATCTCCGGCCAAGTGAAAGACCCGTTAAGATGACCTTTGGCCGTCAGAGCGGACAAGGCCCTGGGCAGTGGAATTCAGAGTAAGGCGTGGAACTGCGCCAACCACTGAGGATGGGCAGGCCAAGCCGGCGCTGTAACCAACTTGCCGTCAGTAATCGCTTCTGTCACCTCGATATCGGCATATTCACCACCGGCTTGGCGTACTTCGGGGGCACAGGCGGGATAAGCCGACACCTTCTTGCCCTGCACCACTCCGGCGGCGGTCAGCAGTTGCGCCCCATGACAGACGGCGGCAATCGGCTTATCCGCCTTGGCAAAGGCCCGAACCAGCTCAAGAACTTCATCATAGAGACGCAGATACTCGGGTGCTCGGCCGCCGGGGATCAACAGCGCATCAAAATCATCGGCACTTATCTGTTCAAAGTCACCGTTGAGAACGAAATTGTGCCCAGGTTTTTCACTGTAGGTTTGATCGCCTTCAAAATCATGAATAGCCGTCCTGACAGTATCACCGGCCTCTTTGTCAGGGCACACGGCAGTAACCTTATGGCCCACCATCTGCAGCGCCTGAAACGGCACCATGATTTCATAGTCTTCCACATAATCACCGGCAAGGATCAATACGTTAGCCATTGTCTTCTCCTGTTATTCCATCGACTCACCATCAGACTCATCTTAACCAAGCCCATAGAGGCAGAGGTAACAACCGGCTACTACCTCACTCTGTTCATTAAACAACCCGGTTGCCCGGCAGACAAGAGATATCCTTGAGATTGGAAAATTTACAGTAAGATAGCTGCGAAGACAGATCGGGTAACTGTCTTACTGATAACCATTGTGGTGGTTTTTCTTTGTCTACCTGATATAGAAAACTGCAGCTTAGGGTATACTCAGCGCCCCATCCATATCTCTTATACGCGGAAAAACAATGACAGAACAAAGCTACAATAAGGCTTTGCTGGCATTAACCCAGGCCGGCCTCGCTGCTTTGGCGGAACGTAACCATGCCGCTGGCAGCATCAAGACCCCGGCGGCGGAAAGTCATTTTCTCTGCAACTGGATGGTGCAGTCACTAAAAGAGAAACGTTTCTCAAAGTTACTGGCAGAAGATCTCACTCGCTGGATAAGAGCGGGACGAAGCCTGGGGGCCGGTGCCAAGTTACCCGAGGTGCTTCAACGTATCCAGGCGCAGTATCTGCCAGCCATCAATAATGCCGCAGTGGGGCAATCGCTCCAGAACCTGATTGCCGAGCTCCAAGCCGAAGGCTGGCTCGTCATCCTCGACTGTGAAGTAAGCGGTAAACTCAAATTAGACAGCCAGGGGCAAAACAGCTTGGTGATCTCCGCCGAGCAGTATCAGCAGCATCTGCTCGATGGCAAATTGATAAAACCCATCACCCTTTACATCCGCGCCGACGAGCAGTTGATTGCCCAGTTTGCTGTCAAACATGCGCTTCTAT
Organism: Shewanella sp. K8; assembly: GCF_028823715.1. Lineage (NCBI taxonomy): Bacteria > Pseudomonadati > Pseudomonadota > Gammaproteobacteria > Alteromonadales > Shewanellaceae > Shewanella > Shewanella sp. K8. The sequence goes on along the minus strand of NZ_JAPEHY010000030.1, from coordinate 750 downwards.
TCAGCCAGGGGGATAAGCAAGCCAGTTGCATCAAGCACCATAAGGCTTATCGACTCTATCCTGATAACCAACAGCCCGCATTGGCATTGCTCAAGGCTTAACTTTCAGCATCGGAAATGACCTTGGAAATGGCACTGGCGAACACTATCACCGCCTGAGCCATTTCCCGGTTTATCAGAACCTTGCCCAAGTTCGCTGAATCCACCTTGTGTTCAATCATGGGATTGTTAGCCAACAGAATGAGGGTTGCGACTTTCGGCCGCGGCCACAGCGGCTATCACACAGCTAATAATGGGGGTCTTTGTTGTTTTTAATCAAGGCTGCGCGAAACATCAAAAAGATATGGCTGTCCTTTATTCTGCGCTGTATTCTCCGGCCCCGAATACTAAACTAAAAATACCCTCTTACAAAGCGTACCTGGTATCGGCAATATCGCCGCTGCGTCTATCATCAGCAATGTGCCTGAGTTAGGCTACATTACCAACAAGCAAGCAGCTTCACTCATCGGCGTCGCCCCTATTACACGTGAAAGCGGACGCTACAAAGGGAAACGAGTCATCCAAGGAGGCCGCGCACAGGTGAGAACCGTTTTGTACATGGCCATGATGTCAGCCATGCAATGTAACCCTGTTTTCAAGGACACTTACGCTCGATTACTCGAAGCTGGAAAACCAAAGAAAGTGGCGATTATTGCTTGCGTTCGCAAGATGGTGGTCATCCTAAACTCTATGCTTCGAGATGGCATCATGT